>JBBRYZ010000154.1:0-8864 GCA_038237165.1 Bacteroidales bacterium
AAATAAATCTATTGATTATATCATAAATCTACCTATCAATTCCGTTGCAATCATTTGTGATTCAATGTTGGTAGCTTCGTAATCACTAAGCGCAGGCTTACTCACAAAACTTGTTTTCGACATGCTCTGCTCAATAAGTTCAGGTATCTGTAAAAAACTGATTTCCCCGCGCAGAAAGGCGTGAACGGCAACTTCGTCGGCTGCATTCATAATACAGGGCATATTTCCGCCCAGGCGAACTGCTTCATAGGCAAGATTGAGGCAACGAAAGTTTTCTTTATCCGGTTTTTCGAAAGTAAACTGCAGGCACTGATCAAAACTAAATTTCGGGAATTGTGAAGGCAAGCGTTGTGGATAGGTTAATGCATATTGAATTGGCAGGCGCATATCAGGCATTCCCATTTGGGCTTTTATTGAGCCATCGGCAAACTGAACCATGGAATGAATAATGCTTTGCGGATGCACTACCACTTCAATCTGGTTAATATCCACATTAAAAAGCCATTTTGCCTCAATCACTTCGAGCCCTTTGTTCATAAGCGTTGCCGAATCGATAGTGACTTTGCAGCCCATGTTCCAGTTCGGATGATTTAAAGCCTGTTCTTTGGTAACACGAAGTAATTGCTCATGAGTGAATCCACGGAAAGGTCCGCCTGAAGCGGTAAGGATAATTTTCTCGACCGGATTGTGAAATTCCCCGGCAAGGCATTGAAATATAGCTGAATGCTCCGAATCGACCGGGTAAATATTAACTCCTTTTTCACGCGCCAGTTTTGTTACCAGTTCCCCGGCAACAACCAGAGTTTCCTTATTGGCCAAGGCAATCGGCTTTCCTGCTTCAATTGCACGCAACGTAGGCTTTAAACCACTCCAACCCACCAAAGCAACCAGAACCATATCGATTGTTTCCATTTCAACAACCTGTTCAATCGATGCTGAACCTGAATACACTTTTATATCATAAGGATCCAAAGCTTCGCGTACATGCTCGTACATGCTTTCCTTTGAAATAACTACCGCATTTGGCATAAACTCAATTGCCTGCCTGATTAGCAAAGATGAATTGGAATGAGCTGTAAGCACTTCCACATCAAGCTTATCGGGATGCTGTTTAATTACTTGGAGTGCCTGTGTCCCGATTGAACCTGTTGATCCAAGTATGGCAATGCGTCGTTTCAAGTGTTGGATATGTTAAAATGAGTGGTATTCCCATTAAGGGATAACCTATTAGATTTGGTTTTAAAAGTTCCTTTTAAAAAACAATGTAATCTTTCGGGTTAACCGGTATGCCATTGATCCATAATTCGAGATGAAGGTGTGGGCCGGTTGACAGCTCACCTGATTCGCCAATAATAGCGACGGTTTCGCCAGCATGCACTATGTTTCCTTCCTTTTTGAGCAAAACAGAATTATGTTTATAGATTGAAATTATGTTCCCCGGATGCTGAATCGCAATTACATTTCCGGTTTCCACTGTCCAGCCTGCAAAAATGACTGTTCCGTCCTGCACGGATTTTATTACTTCGTCGCGTGCCGCCACAATATCAATTCCGAAATGCTTGCGTAACGGATCAAACTCACTGGTTACCATCCCTTTGATAGGCGCGAAGAACGTGATGTTGCGCATGCTTGCACCTTTTCCTGACGATTTATCCGACTTAAACAGATTGTATTTATTCGCATTGTCGTACTCCATTCTTAGAACAGAATCCTCCAGAGAACGCTTGTCTTTAATGTTTTGATAATTAAGGGTTTGAGTGCTGTCGGTTGGCACCATTTTTCTTTCGTTCGGCAAATTGCCGCCAAGCACTTTCCGGAGGTCTTCGAGGTATTTTTCCTGCGCCCGCATTGCAAAAGCAACCGAATCGGAACGAAGCTGAAGTTCATAAATACGTCGTTGCAAAGTAACATCCGTGTAGCCGGGAATATATTCCTTTAAAGGAGTAAATGCGATAATATAAGTTGTTATAAAAACAAGGATAATCGACAACAGACCAATGGCAACAAACACATTGAGCCGAGAAAGTTTGAACGAGATCCGCTCTTCAAGCGTTTCTTCATTCAGGATTACAAGCCTGTATTGATCGCGAATCCGGCGCATCAACAGCTTCCAAATCTTTTTTCTTTCTGTTTTAAAATCCATTTTTATTTATCAACAGGGCTTTTAATAATTTGCAAACCTACCTAAAATAAGAAAATTCAGCACAAAATGATAAAATATAATTTCATAAAAGTATATAAAATTCCAGCCTAACAACTGTTAATCTGCATTTTACAGGTTTTCAGAACACAGAGGAAAAGCAGCAGTCAAAGTATTTGTAGTTCAATTTGCGCGAACAATGAGAATTAAATGCCGGGATTGCACTCTTTTAGCGTTAAATCAGAAAAAATGAAATATTTTTGCACTCTTCGAGTTAATAATACATTGCAACCATCGCTATCAGGTAACCAATCATATATCACCCATTTGAAATTGAAATCCGTTTTCAGATCTATCCTTTTGCCGGTAAGTATTATCGGCATTGTATTGCTGTATTCATGTTCCACAAAAAAGAACACCTTTACAAGCAGGGTTTATCATAATCTGACTACGCATTACAATATTTACTGGAATGGAAACGAAAGCTATAAAAGCGGGAATTCTGCACTAAAAGAAAGTGTTGCCGATAATTACAATTTAATTCTGCCGGTTTACAATTTCGGCACACCGGCCGAAGCGCGCAAAGCATCGTCGGATATGGACCGTGCAATCGAAAAGGCCGGGATTGCTATTCCTAGGCACTCACTATATTTCAAAGGTGTTGAGCACAATCGCTGGATTGATGATTGTTATATGCTGATAGGCAAGTCACAATTTTTAAAACAGGACTATGCCAATTCGCACCGTACCATGGAGTATCTGATGAAACAATATGCCGGAACCGCGACAGAACTCGAAGCTGCATTGTGGAATATACGTACTTTCCTACAGCAGAAGCGTTATGATGATGCCGCCTCGCAGATTGAACAATTCGAAACCAGGTTATCAAAAACAAAAGCACCCTACCGCATACGTCGCGAAATCCCTTTAATGTATGCCGATTATTACCTGATGACGGGAAACCTGGCGGCAGCCAAAACTAATCTTAAACAAGGACTTACCCTTGCCTCGGATCGGAAACTTAAAGCCCGCATCAATTTTATTCTCGGCCAGATTGCCCAAAAGGAAAAGAACTTCGCCGAAGCAACCGAATATTATTCGAACGTGATAAAGAGCCCGGCATCCTTCGAAATGATATTCAATGCCAGGATCAATATGGCAAAGTCTTTTGATATCTATTCGGGCGATAAAGCAGGCCTTGAGAAGCAGCTGAAACGCATGCTGAAAGATACTAAAAACAAGGAATACAACGACCAGGTGTACTATGCGCTATCCGAACTTGCAGCTCTCGACCAGAATGATACCCTTGTTATGCATTATCTTAAACTATCTGTTGCATCTAGTACCAAAAATAATTATCAAAAATCTTCTTCATCCTTACAGCTTGCTGATATGTTTTTCAAAAGGCAGAATTATGAAATGGCCGCCGCCTATTATGATACTACTTTGCAGACTTTGCCACTTGAGCATCCCAATTATGCAGCAATAAATACTAAAACACTTATACTGACTGATCTGGTTAAAAACCTTCAGGTAGTTCAAAACGAGGACAGCTTACAGAAACTGGCGCGAATGCCTGAGCCGGAACTTTTGGCGCTGATTCAAAAGATAATTGACAAAAAAGCAAAAGAGGAAGAAGATAGGAAAGCGCTCGAAGAACAACAGCAAAATGAAACTTCCATTCTGAGCAACGTTCCGAACATGCGCAATGAGAATATGACTAACGTGGGCGGAGGCGGATGGTATTTCTATAATCCTTCGGCTATAAGTTTCGGGTTTTCGGAGTTCCTGCGTAAATGGGGCAGACGCAAACTGGAGGATAATTGGAGACTTTCGAACAAACGGGCCGTATCACAGCTTGATGAAGTAACTCAGGATGTTACCAAAACAAGCGATTCGATAAAACCAGGTGCTAAGACTAATGCTGAAAAAGTAGCAGCCGATCCTAAAAAACCGGAATTTTATATCGCTAAATTGCCCAAAACCAAGGAAGCACTGGCAGCTTCAAATGAGCAGATTTCAACAGCTTTGCTTAACCTCGGATACATTTACAAGGATGGGCTAAAAGATGTACCGCATTCGGTTGAAGCATTTGAGGATCTCATCAGACGTTACCCTGACATGAAGGATATTAACCGTATTTATTACCAGCTTTACCTTATCGGCAAGGAACTACCGGATGAGGCAATGGCAAAAAAATACAGTGATATTATCCTGGATAAATATGGTGATACGGATTATGGACAGCTGATAAAGGATCCTGATTATAACAAGGAAGTGCTTGCACGTAAAAACCGTGTTTCGTCGCTGTACGAAGAAACCTACCAGGCATTTACACGCGGACAATACCGTATGGTTCTGCTTTATAGCAACCAGGCTATCGCCGATTATCAGGATAAGGATTTGATTCCCCGCTTCGAATACCTGCGCGCGCTTTCGCTCGGCAAGACAATAAGCTTAGATACAATGGTGGTTGCGCTCAATGAGCTGGTCAAGAACACCCCAAACCACCCGGTTGTACCTTCGGCAAAGGAAATACTGTTAAAATACGACAAAAACAGGCCGACAGTTTCACAGTCTAATTCCGGCAGTGGAAACAATCAAACTCCTGATTCGTCGAACCTGGTGACAGTTTCAACACCTGGTATTTTTGCGCAAAGCAACGATACGGTTGTTCCTGATATCTATAAACTGAATCTGAATCAAACCCATTTTTATATAATGATGGTGGATGGAAATAAGGTAAATGTGAATGTCACCAAAACCAGGATTTCGGATTTTATTTCGAAAAGTTTTGCTGCGGCTAACTTATCAGTAAATGCAATAGTATTGGATGCGGGATGGCAGATGATTTCGATCAGCAGTTTCCGCAACAGCCAGGCAGCCATGGATTTTTACAATGCGGTGAGTGTAAATGATTATGTTACAGCACCGCTTGCCAAGAGCGACTATAAGCAAATGGTAATTTCCATCGATAATTATCCGATATTTTACCGCGAAAAAAAATACAATGGTTATATCAACTTTTTCAGGAAAAATTACCTTAAGTAAACCTTTAAGAACCAGAACGCAAAATATACCGGATAAAAAGCACTTTTTAGCTTCGGAATAGTGCATAATTCAATTAATGCACTATTTTTGTTTCCGGTAAACAAAACTTATTTTAATATGTCGAAAAATTTCACCCCCGAAACACCTTCTGTAAATATTATTGGCAATGGAACCGATATTAACGGCAATATCAAATCAAACGGCGACCTGCGCATTGATGGATTTATAAAAGGCAACATACAGGCTACAGGTAAAGTGGTTGTAGGCTCCACCGGCAGGGTCGAAGGTGAAATTATATGTCAGAACGCAGATATCTCGGGTGATGTAAAAGCTCATATTAAAGTTTCAGAATTGCTTAGCCTCAAGGCAAATGCAGTTGTAAGTGGCGACATACTTACCAATAAACTGGCCATAGAGCCGGGAGCCGTATTTACAGGCGCCTGTAAAATGGGAAACCAGGGAAGCGATAATGGAAAACCAGAACCAGCCATCGAAACCGAAGCCAAATAAAGAATCCCGGCCTCCACTCGAAAGCTATGCCCGTTATTCGAGCCTGGCATTTCAGATGTTTGCCATTATCGGACTCGGCATTTACGGTGGCTTTAAACTCGACCAATGGCTAAAAATAGGGTTCCCCGTTTTTACTGTGTTGCTTTCATTAATTTCGGTTGCCGCGGCAATCTATACAGCGGTTAAAGATCTTTTGAAGAAATAATCATATTTCACATTCTATGATTATAGCTACAGCTTCTTTACCAAATCAATAACATTAACAAATCCACAACTTATATGAGCATCAAGGAACTAGTAAACCGGTTTATGCGCAACCTGTTAATTTTTACCTTAATTATAGCGGTCTGCGGGTTTGCGGTTTCTTACTTCACTGTAGGTCTGATAACCCGTTTCTGGCCTTTCCTTCTGCTGCTTTTTGCCGGGATTACAATGATTTTGGTTACTTTGTTGTTTAGCGCAAGCGAAAAGAAATTCAGCCATTTTTCAAACATATTCATGATCGCCAGTATGTTCAAGATACTGATACTGCTTATATTAATTGGAGGATATGCCTTCAAATTTACGGATGACGCTATTCGGTTTTCGGTAACATTACTTATTTTTTACATACTTTACCTGGGGTTCGAAATCATCTGGCTGCTGAAACTTCAGAATGTAGATAAGCAGGAATAGCTATATGCTAAAAAATTGCAACTATTTATATCCTGAATAATCTTTTTTGCCACTGATTTCAGGAATTTGCACAGATATGTAACTGCATACATCAGCTATAGCTACAACAAAAATACATCCAGCATTTATATTTATCTGTGCAATCTACGCAATCTGTGGCTATAATTCATTCTTCGTTGTACATATCGGACTGATTCTTTTTGAATAATCAATTTCATTCAAAAAATCATTTTTATAGATTTGTTTAATATATTTTAATATTCATTAAACACTTTTATCTTTTTGGTGTTTTAATCTGTATCAAATCAATATTGTACTTTTACAGCATAAATTCACTTTTTATGATCTATATTACCCGGCGCGAACATTTTAATGCAGCTCACAGGCTTTTTAATCCCGAATACAGTGATGAGCAAAACCTGCAGGTATTCGGTAAATGCTCCAATCCAAACTGGCATGGCCATAATTACACGCTTTTTGTTACAGTTCGCGGCGAAGTGGATGAGTCAACTGGTTTCCTTGTAAATCTGAAAGATCTGAGTTCAATTATCGAAACATATGTACTTGAAAAACTCGATCACCGCAATATCAATCTGGAAGTAGATTTCATGAAAGGGAAACTAGCCTCTGCAGAAAATATTGCCATCGGAATCTGGAATGAAATTTCGGAACCAATTGCGGCCTTGGGAGCCTCATTGCATTGCATTAAACTTTACGAAACCGAAAATAATTTTGTTGAATACTTTGGCGGTAAAAATTAAAATCATAAAAAGGAAACATTTCAATTTTAATAGGTAGACGCGAGGCATCGAGTCTCTACAAACAAAATATTTCAAACCCAAAACCTTTAACTTTTTCGATTAACCATTTCCCATTAACCATTAAATTAAACAAAATGAGCAGCGATATTGTAAAACCCATGATGATTGAAAACAATATGGACGATTACGAACTGAAAGACGGATACGAAAAACGCGATGTCTATAATATGACTACTATTAAAGATCTTGCTTTCCATTATCGTGAAATCCTTAAACTAATAGGCGAAAACCCCGGGCGCGAAGGACTTGAAAAAACGCCCGAACGTGTTGCCAAAGCTATGCAGTTCCTTACCCACGGCTACGACCTTGATCCAGAGGAAATTCTTCGCGCAGCATTATTTAACGAAGATTATAAACAGATGGTAATTGTAAAAGACATTGAATTGTACTCAATGTGCGAGCATCATATGATACCATTTTTCGGGAAAGCGCATGTAGCCTATATTCCAAACGGACGTATTGTAGGACTGAGCAAAATCCCACGTATAGTTGATGCATTTGCACGCCGTCTTCAGGTACAGGAACGCCTCACCACACAGATTAAAGATGCAATTAATAACACGCTTAAACCGTTGGGAGTTGCCGTTGTTATTGAAGCTCAGCATATGTGCATGAGCATGCGAGGCATCCAAAAACAGAATTCAGTAACCACGACTTCCGATTTTACAGGCGCTTTTCTGGTGGATAAAACAAGAGCCGAGTTTATACATCTGATTGGATCAAGGCTACATTAACTATGTGATGGCAGCTTATTTGGGAATGAATTCAAAATGTGTTTCGAACTTGCCTTGTTCAGCCTGAATATCAGTAACTATTCCTGTAAGATAATTTTCAGTGTTATATTCTCTCGACTCAGTCTTGAAAACCGACTCGCCTGATGATGATTTTGCCTCAATCATATTGTGCTTGGTGCAGGCGTAAAAAAAGTCGTAGCCAAAAGTAAGGAAAAACTCAATTGGCAATTATGATATCCAAAGAGGATTGATTGAATTATCATAAGTCATTGTGATAGATTTCTGCTTTCCTTCGTAATTTATTATTATACCAACCAAGTCATGATCAGCCCATGTATAATATATTGTATCAACTTTAATTGGTTTAATTGTCCCCATATAGCCAACTGAATGAGTAGCCAAACCGTCACTTCCTAAATAGAATATCGTTGAATCCTCTCTATGGGGAGGAGTCGCAGTATAATCAAAATTCAGTTTGGTAGCAGTTTCACCGTTATATGAAAAACCAACTTTATATAATAATTTACCGTTTGAATTTTTTAGTAGAATTTCAGATATACGATTCTGTGCATCAAATATATACCGTACTGATGGACTTGAAATTCCGTACCTGATATTGATTTCATTACTCACAGAATAATCAAAGAGATAAATAGCCGTATCAAGCGGATGTTTCTCGTTTCTAATTGTCATTTTCGAAACTTTCAAATTGGCATTGCTCTGATGTTCAGGCATAATACAGGCAACAAAAACAGCAGCCATCAATAGTACAAATAGGATGAACGTACACTTCATAATTTTAATTTTTAATAGTTATAGAGAATATTTAACAATACGAAGTAACTAAAAATATTCATTTCTGAAATTAAAAAATGCAGATTTATTTTCGATTGTCTAAATAGTTGTTAAATATTTCATCCAACTCATGCGATT
>JBBRYZ010000155.1:0-8802 GCA_038237165.1 Bacteroidales bacterium
CACCATCCGGTCAGCCGAAGAAGCTGATGTGAAACTTATACTACAGTTTATTACCGATCTTGGTGCTTATGAAAAGCTGGGTCACCTGGTTGTAGCTACTGAAGAAAAACTTATTAAAACCTTATTCCGCCAGAAAATGGCCGAAGTAATTATTGGCGAGTACAAAGGCGAAGCAGTTGGATTTGCCTTGTTTTTCCACAATTATTCTACCTTCCTGGGGCAGGCAGGCATTTACCTTGAAGATCTTTATATTAATCCTGAAGTACGTGGCAAAGGTTTCGGAAAAACAATGCTTAAACACCTGGCAAAACTTACCGTCGAACGGGATTGCGGCCGCCTGGAGTGGGCCTGCCTTGATTGGAATGAACCTTCGATATGTTTTTACAAAGGCTTGGGAGCTGAAGCATTGAACGACTGGTCGGTGTATAGGTTGATCGGCGATAAGCTCAGGGAGATGGCGGTTTGAAGGGTTTCAGTGTTTCAAAGTTTCAAAGTTTCAGGGTTACAGCAAATCCAAAAATGTAATGTATAGTTTGATACTGGAATTTGAGACTTGGAATTTGATTCTTGAAACTTTTAATAACGAACAGCTTATTTAGAATCAGTCACACATGATCTTAAAAGAAAAATACGATTACGTTATCATCGGCTCCGGCTTTGGCGGCTCAGTTTCTGCCCTTCGGTTAGCCGAAAAAGGATACTCTGTTTTGGTGATCGAAAAAGGCAAAAAGTTCGAAAGTGCTGATTTTGCCAAAACAAACTGGAACCTGCGTAAGTGGCTCTGGGTGCCGGGTTTAAAACTTTTCGGGATTCAAAAGCTGAATTTCCTGAGGCATATCAGCGCGTTAAGCGGTGTGGGTGTAGGTGGAGGTTCGCTGGTTTATGCAAATACACTTCCTAAACCAAAAACACCTTTTTACAATAATGGCTCCTGGGCCGGGTTGACAGACTGGAAAAACGAACTGGCTCCACATTACGAAACCGCCTGGAAAATGCTTGGTGCAACGGTAAATCCTGTTCTGGCCGAAAGCGATCGCGCCATGCAGAAACTGGCCGAACAAATTGGTAAGTCAGCACACTTTTCGGCAACTACAGCAGCTGTTTATTTCGGGAAACCTGATGTAACTGTTAAAGATCCCTATTTCGCTGGCAAAGGACCCGACCGCACCGGCTGCATACATTGCGGTGCATGCATGACTGGCTGCCGGCATAATGCAAAAAATACGCTGGATAAAAATTACCTGCATCTGGCTCAACAACTTGATACCACTATACTGGCTGAGCAAAGAGTTACTTCTGTGAAACCTCTGGGAGAAAAAGGAATTGAAGGTTACAAAATCAGTTTTCGGAAATCGACAGAATATTTTTCTCCAACCAAAACCGTAATGGCCGGTGCTGTAATATTTGCCGGTGGCGTATTTGGAACAATACCCTTGCTGCTTAAATTAAAAAATACAACCTTGCCTGGTTTGAGTTCCAGAGTTGGTGATATGATCCGTTCCAATAATGAAGCACTAATCTATGCTACCACAACGGATAAAACACTGGAACTCTACAAAGGCATTGCCATCGGATCAATACTGGAAGTGGATGAAAACAGCCACCTGGAGCCTTGCCGTTATGGTAAAGGTTCGGGATTCTGGCGGTTAACCATGGTTCCGATGGTGAGCGACAGGAATGTTTTTCTTCGCATCCTGAAATTGCTTGCTTTACCATTTACTGCACCTTTTAGGTGGATAAAAGTTTTCTTTGTGCGCGATTTTGGCCAAAGCAGCACCGTCCTGCTGTTCATGCAGCACCTGGATAGTACGCTTCAATTGAGAAAAGGAATTTTCGGACTAAAAACCCGCATCGAAAAAGGCAAAGCCCCAACTCCGTTTATTCCCGAAGCGCATCGGCTGGCGCATATCTTTTCCGATATCATAAAAGGCAAACCACAAATAATGGTAAATGAGGTTTTTGCCGGAATTCCATCTACAGCGCATATTCTTGGTGGCGCTTGCATGGGTAAAACTATTGACGACGGTGTGATTGACAGCAATAACAAGGTTTTTGGGTATGAAAATATGTATGTTTTTGATGGATCCATGATTTCGGCTAATCCGGGGGTTAATCCGTCGCTGACAATTACGGCGATTTCGGAGAGAGGAATGAGTAAGATATCCGTGAAAGAGAAGATGTTGGGTTGAATTTAGAAGAATGAGTTTTGTGCCGGGTGCCGGGTTCCGAGTTTAAATACCAAATCCAAAGCATCAAATTCAAGATAGAAATCTGAATAAATGAACAATTGAACAATTGAACAATTGAATAAATGAAGTAAGGCTGGCACCATTTAATATTCAATATGTAATTTATACCACTAAACTAATGGAATACAATTGGAGTGAAATATTTAAAAATAAGACTTCCAGGGAATTATATAATATTTATCTTGGGAATTCTTCATTAGGCTCTGAAGTAATGGAATTTGCCAGAATTGAATTGGAAAATAGGAATTTCGATTTTGAGAACCAGGATAAACAGAGACAGAAGTGGAAACTGGAGAACTTAATAGAAGAAGAAAGATCATTTAGCTATCCATTGTTCCCATCTATTAAAGCATGGCAATACATTTATATGGGATTTTTTGGTCTATTATTTACTTCAATAGCCCTGATTTCATTAATTATTCATTTAACAATCAGTCACAATCCAAATTATGATATGACCACTGCTATTCTTGCTTTAGTATTTGGCACTGCTTTTACACTAATTGGTTTCACTAATTATAAGAAGAAAAGGAAAAGAGAACAGTTCCGCGACAAACGAATTAAAGAATTGATAAAGAAAATATAAAACTACAGTCAACTGCGGTCCGCACTAAGCACTGAGCACTAAGCACTTTGCACCAAGCACTAAACACAGAAACCCCAATGGAAGTCCATCCCATAGTTCAACGTCAAAAAGATTTTTTTAAAACTGGAATAACAAAGGATGTTAATTTCAGGATAACAGGCCTGAAACGGCTTCGGGAAGAGCTGGTGAAGCGCGAAAAAGATATCGCCAAAGCCATGTACGATGATTTCCGAAAGCCGGAATTCGAAACGGTAATGACCGAAACCGGCATCGTACTCAGCGAACTGAACCTGGCCATCAGGAAAGTAAAATGCTGGGCAAAATCGCGGTATGTCAGGCCGGTGATGGTAAATTTCCCGTCAACAAACAGGATTTACAAAGAACCATATGGAACTGTTCTGATCATCGCACCCTGGAACTATCCTTTTCAATTGGTTTTTTCACCGCTGGTAGGAGCTATTGCTGCAGGAAATACTGTAGTGATAAAACCTTCGGAGCATTCGGCACACACCAGCCGTATAGTATCCGAAATCATAGCGGCGGTATTTGATCCCGGCCATGTTACGGTTATTGAGGGCGATGCAGGCATTTCTACAAGGCTGCTTCAGGAACGCTGGGATTATATTTTCTTTACCGGAAGCATTGCCGTTGGTAAAATAGTAGCAAAAGCAGCTGCCGAGCATTTAACTCCCTCAACCCTTGAACTGGGCGGAAAATCTCCTTGCATAGTTGACGAAACTGCCGATATCCAACTCGCTGCCAAACGAATAACATGGGGCAAATTCATTAATTGTGGTCAAACGTGCATTGCTCCCGATTATGTGCTGATTCACGAAAGCGTAAAAGATAAATTCGTTGAATATTGTAAAAAGGAAATCTCGATTATTTATGGTGAAAACCCCCAACTTTCGCCGGATTATACACGGATTATCAATCAAAGAAATTTTGAATTGTTGCGTAAGAATATAGCCGGCGAAAAGATCCTTATCGGTGGCATTACTGATATTAACGAGCTTTATTTTTCGCCAACCCTTCTCGACAATCCCGGCCTTGACAGCCCAATAATGCAACATGAAATTTTTGGTCCCGTTCTTCCGGTTATAAGCTATAAAACTGAAGATGAAATAAATGCAATCATTGGCTCATACGGAAAGCCCCTTTCTGCGTACTTTTTTTCGAATCATAAGAAATTTATCAGTCGTATCCTTGCTAATCATTCATTCGGAGGAGGCGTCGTCAATGATACGCTGGTGCATTTTGCCAATCACCGCCTGCCATTCGGAGGTGTGGGATCCAGTGGCTACGGATCGTATCACGGCAAGTATTCGTTCAATGCCTTTACTTTCGAAAAAGGAATTACCACACGTTACAACTGGCTCGATATACCTGTACGGTATGCGCCTTACCGGGATAAAATAAAGACGTTGAAGTTTTTTATGAAGTGGTTTTCATAATGGCGCTGAAATCTGCACTCCATCATTAACCTTATTAAACTTTTCAGGTATGGTCATTTATGAGTTACTTGCGATTTTAACAAACCGAAATAAATTGACTGAAAACTATAATATTTTGACTTTTATGTTTCACTTTAGGGAAACTTGATTATCTTTGCTCTGTGGGCAAAAATCAGAAACATAGAAAGATAACGTTTTTCAAAAACTACTTTCAAGGCTTCTTTGACAAACAATCAAAAAAGGTAAAAGCTAAAATTGTTTGGACATTTGATTGAAGACATGCAAAGAGTTCCGGAAACGTATCTGAAACACATTGAAAATACGGACGGACTTTATGAAATTCGAGTTCAACTTGGTAGTGACATCTTTCGGATTTTCTGTTTTTTTGACCGTGGACAATTAGTTGTTTTAGCGAATGGATTCCAAAAGAAGACGCAAAAGACACCTCAGAATGAAATTGAAATGGCACTTAAAATAAAAGCAGAATATGAAAACGAAAAATAAGAACTTGATAACACTTGAAGAGTTCAAAGAAAAAAACTACAGCAAGCGTGGGACAGAAGAGCGTGAAGAACTTGAAGCAGGCTATGAAAACTTCAAAATTGGTGCACTGATCCATGATACTCGTATAGAATTGGGAATGACACAGGAACAACTCGCGAAAAAAGTTGGGACAACAAAATCCTACATCTCAAAAATTGAGAATAATATTAAAGAAGCTCGTATTTCGACGCTTCAGAAAATCATTGAAA
This sequence comes from Bacteroidales bacterium, assembly GCA_038237165.1. GTDB lineage: Bacteria > Bacteroidota > Bacteroidia > Bacteroidales > UBA4417 > UBA4417. Next base: position 5,042 of record JBBRYZ010000155.1, read on the forward strand.
TTGGTTTTGGTGGACACCTGGAATTATCAGTAAAAATCTAAGGTGTGAGTTCGAAGCATAGTCCTAACTCACACCGTAATCAATCTATAATAATAACTCTCGCTTTATAAGAAAGCTGCTGAAATCAGCTTTTTAAAAGAATCTATATGTGAGTGATATTCCTATTCTGAAATTTGAATCAAAATTATTTTCCCAAAATGTATTTTTTGAAGAATAAAAATTCTGAGTAGATAAAAAGGACAAATCAGTTGTTGCGAGTAAGCCGATTTTGCCAATTTCCATGCCAACGTAAGGCTGTGTTAATATAGCAATACCTCTATACTTCTGCCTGGGCAAATAAGGCGAATTGCCTCTTATAAATTCTAATGAAGCACCAATATTGGCTCCAAAGTTAATTTGTGCAGGTAATTTACCTGCTCTGAAATGATATCTGAATCCAACTGGAATTGAGAACTGAATGCTGCTATTATTAAACGCATCATAACCGATAAATTGATGATTAAGAGTGTCTTCAAATACTGGCTTTGGTGTAGCTTTTCTAAAAGATTGAACAAATCCGAATTTAAATCCGCTTACATATGAATATGCATTATTGATGCGTTTTTCCTTTTCATTTATTGATAATGCAATTCTAAATCCGCTAAGATTTTGTGTATTTAAAGAGTATTCCAAATAGTGTGGAATACTATTATATTCCTTTAACCACGTGTCTGAAACAAATTCGGATATATAACCCACCTCTATTTGAGAAAACCACTTGGTTTTTGAAGATAACATATTCCCTTCGGAACTGTTTGTAGATTTTTTTGGTTGAACGAAGTTATCATTTGGCTTTCGCCTCGATACTCCAATCTCAATAATTTCGATCGAATCGGCCAGTTTAATAGTAGTTTGACTTCCGAAAGCAGGGACGGGTATTATTGTCTTCTGGGTATCGTAAATTACTACTACGGAGTCAGCCTTCTGAGCAATGAGTGAGATTGAGGTCAATCCGAAAATTAACAGCAATGGATAAGTGATACTTTTCATTTTTCGGTATAGTTTAAGTTAAAACACAAGTAATTATTATCAATTCCAAACAGGATTAATTTGTCAGGTTCACCGTTTGCTTTTCGTTGTAAAAACAAACGGGTATTAGTCAGAACCTTGCCAATTTTGACTTTATTATTTTGGGCTAAATTATTGTTATTCTGTATATTATCAGATAGTTGCGTGGTTTCAATCGTAACTTTATAGCGTGGTTTTTTCTCCTCAATTTTTGCCAAAACAATAGCTTTAACAGGAAAGGAATCTTTAAGAATCACAACTTCAGCTACTGTATTTTCTGTCTGTTCAACTGGGTTGTTAATCTCAGAAATGGAAATCGGCTCAACCATTTTCTTTTGCTTTGCTGGTAGTTTACTTTCTTGCTTTATTATCGGCTCAACTGTAGGTTTTACCGAAGCAATTGCATTTCTACCCGGAATAAAAATCGTTAAGTCTGTTTTAACAATATCCTTTCCGGATTTTAAATTAAAATCAGCAGTTAATAAAAACAGGGTTGAAAACAGTAATAAAAAAGTTGCAGCTGCTGAAAAATAAAAGATCAACTTTCGATGACGCTTTTCAGGTTCAGCAATTTGGATAATTATTGTTTCTAATTCACGGCTTTCGACCAGGTAATTTTCAATCGGATCAACAAATCTGGTTTTTTGCCATGCTTCCCATTCAAACTTAAAAAGTCCGTCCTTTTCAATCTGCTGAAGCAAATCCTTTCGGGTTTGCTCATCAAAATCACCTTCCAGTAGTCGGAACATAATTTCTTCGTAATTGTCGATATTTATCTTTAGGCTCATAATACTTCCAGTTGTAAAATCTTTTCTTTAATTGCTTTCCGCGCCCTGAACAGGTAAACTTTTACCTGGTTTTCGGATAGTCCGGTAATGGTTTCAATTTCTTTGTACGAGTAGTCTTCCAGGTCGCGCAGCGTAAGCAGTTCCTTGTACAGCGCAGGAATCTGGTTTATAGCCAGCTGAACCAGTTGCTCATTGTCCGTTTCATCCGGTTTGGTAATCAGTTCAGATGATGCTGATTCAAAATCCTGCATTTTAAAATCCGACCTGAATGAATCAATGATCTTTTTATGCGCAACTGAGAACAGATAAGACTTGGCTGAATTCATTTCAACTTTTTCCTTATTCTTCCATAGAATTTCGAAACATTCCTGAACTATATCACTTGCTTCGATTGATTTACCTGCCACCCGCTTAGCGAACCGTAAAAGATTTGGGGTATTTTGCTTAGCGCAGATAATGAAATCGTCCTTCGTCATACAATAGTGAATCGGATTTAGCGGTAAAAAGTTACCAGCCTTTTAAAATAAGTTTTCAGATATTATTTTTACAAATAAATTTAAAGCGTAAACAATTGAAAACAAACACTTTCAAATCAGGTTTTAGTATCGCTGAATCAAAATAGTATTTCCTGATAAATGTACATTCTTATTCCATTGGCAATGGAATGTACCGGAAAATCTTTTTATCTCGATAATTGAAGGTCTAATTTGGATAAATCCACTCGATTTTTGCTTTTCAATCAAAAAAACTCTTTCTTTTGTATAATTAAAATTCAATAAAAAACTCATCGTTCAAGCGAGACTTCAAAATGCAAAAACTTTATTCCATTTTTCTTTTTTCTTTTTGCCTTCTTACAACCGTTACTGCCTTTGCCCAAAAGGATGTTGTAAACAAAATTATCGAAATCGGTAAAACCGATAATCAAACCATGAAGCATCTGGATGTGCTTTGTAACCGATTTGGTGGCAGGCCGATAGGTTCAGATGCATACGATAATGCCGCCGAATGGGCTGCTTCAAAATTTAAGGAATGGGGCATGCAGGTGCAGATGGACGAAGCCGGTACGCTACCGGTTGGATTTAACCGCGGTCCCTGGTTCGGAAAATTGCTTGCAGAAAACGGCATGGATCTGCATTTTGCAACGCCTTCGTACACTGCCGGAACCAAAGGCCTGCAAACCGGGCATGTTCTTCTGGAACCAAAAACCCAGGAGGAATTCGATCGCATGAAAGGTCGGCTGAAAGGTGCCTGGGTTCTGATAACAGGTAAAAGCGACGGCTGGCCAATCGATTTTTCCATAAGGGCTAACCACAGAAGAGATTCCTTGATTGCCGCTAATATCGAAAAACGTAAGCAAAACCGCGACATAGATGACTTTAACAGGAAAGCAGACGGCAGTTCGCCAAAGAAAGAACTTCTGCCGTTAGCTGAAGAACCTGCCCTTTTTTATAAGCAATTGAAAGATGCAGGAATTCTGGGAATTATACAATCAGCGCCGGTTCCTATCCGCGTTTTATACGATCGCAAAAATGTCGACAGCATGACTTTCGAAAACTTACCAGACCTACCTGATATTAAGCTGGACGAGCATCAATATACGATTATCGAGCAAATGGCCAAAGAGCGCAGGAATTTCTTTCTTGAATTTGATATCCGTAATCATTTTAAAATGGGTCCCGTCAAATATCATAATGTGATCGGCATCATTCCCGGCACAAAATATCCTAATGAATACGTTGTAATGGGCGGGCACCTCGATGCTTTTGATGTTGCAACGGGAGGAGTTGATGACGGTTCGGGAGCAACTCCAACCATGGAAGCTGCCCGTATGATTATGAAAGCAGGTGGAAAACCGAAACGCACAATACTTGTATTTTTATTTGCAGGAGAAGAGTTTGGATTGTATGGGTCGAAAAGCTGGGTAAA
>JBBRYZ010000156.1:0-8791 GCA_038237165.1 Bacteroidales bacterium
AAAACATGCATTATAAAATCGCAATGCAGCCTGGAATATATGCGCAATATAGCTTTAATCCTCAACTGGCTCTGGTTATCGAATTCAACTATATGAAACTGAAGGCCAATGATGCCATTACAATTGATGTTGATCCGCCGCGAGATTATTTAGGGAACCACGATCTGCGTTTGTTCCCCATGCGTGGAGTTGAGGAGCGCGTTTATGCCAATATAGGAATCAAACGCTCTTTCCCAAAAACAGATAAACTATCCTGGTTTGTCACAGGCGGGGTAAATGTGAACAGTACCAAGGTAAAAAAATCTTCATTTTATGTCGAAGACCAAGAATACAGCATGATTAATGTTTACGGGAATAATCAGTTTATACCTAACAGCAATATGCAGACTTTTAATGTTTATCAGGGAGGAATTGGATTTGGGTTGTTTGGCGGTGGCGGTGCATCACTTAAATTTGCTAATAGTGTGGTTATCGAACCCGGCATCACTGCTCACTGGCTGATGGTTAAACTTGAGCATTACCGAGACATGAATCCGGGGATTGGGGCGTATGTAAGGTTTATGTACTGATATTATCAGTTAGAGATTCGAGGTTCGAGGTTCCAAATGGTAAGTTAAAGGTTAAAGGTTTCCAGTGGCAGACACCCTGCGGGTGTGCAGACACTTTTCACTTTTTGTCAACCTGAGCGAAGTCGAAGGGCGCTTTTCACCTCATCCGCCTTCGGCACCTTCTCCTCAAGGAGAAGGACCACAAATTACAGATATTTGATATATAAGCGGAATTTGGCTTATCGCTGTTCATTATTCGTTTTTCACTATCCACCTATCCCCCACTATACATGCTCTCAATTTCAGCGTTATATTGCTCCGCCACCACCCTTCGTTTAATTTTGAGAGAAGAAGTTAATTCACCCGTCTCAATAGTGAATTCGGCAGGAAGAAGCACAATTTTCTTTACCTGTTCGTAAGGCGAAAGGTCTTTCTGCAATTCGTCGATCCGTTGCTGATAAAATTCGACAACGGCATTTTCTTTAACCTGTTCTTCCCGTTTCATTTTATCCAGGTTCATTTCCAGCATCAATGCATCAAAAGCCAAAGCTGCCGGAACTACCAACGCTGTAACGTACTTTCGTTCGCTGCCAATTATAGTTATTTGTTCAATGTACTTGTCGCCCGACAAAAGAGATTCTATTTTCTGAGGTGCAATGTATTTTCCGGAAGAAGTTTTTATGATGTCCTTGATACGGTCGGTAAGAAAAAGATATCCGTTTTCGTCGAGTCGTCCGGCATCACCGGTACGAAAATACCCATTTTTGAAAGCCTCGGCTGTTAAATCCGGTTTTTTATAGTAACCACTAAAGACTGTACCGCCTTTTACCATTATCTCATCGTTTTCGCCGATTTTCACATCAAGCAAAGGCATTACTTTCCCTACTGATGAAGAATTCAGATCATCGTCGAGAAAGCAGGTAACCGAGGCCACCGTTTCGGTTAAACCGTAACCGATTTTGATATGTATGCCAACCTGCTCGAAAAAATGAATAATATCGATTGAAAGTGCGGCCCCACCACAAACCATAAATCTGAAATTGCCACCCAATACGGCTCGGCCTTTGGATAACACCATTTTATCTGCAATTGCGTATGCTATTTTCAGCTTAAACGGAATTGGCTTTTTGTTACAAATGCAGTCAAACCGTTTACCACCCATATTTATCGACCATTTGAAAAGACCTTGCTTGAATTTAGAACTTCTGGCAATTTTGGAATTCACTCCTTCATAGGTTTTTTCGAAGAAACGTGGAACCGAGCACATAAGTGTGGGTTTTACAACCTGCACGGCATCAACCACTTCTTTGGGATTTCTAAGGTAATAAGAAGTCATACCTTTGCTCAGAACGATAAAAGTCCAGCCCCGCTCAAAAATATGACTTAGCGGCAGGAAACAAAGCGAAACATCCTGATCATTGATATTAATCCGCAAATCGTGAATGCGGACACAATGCCTGAAATTTGCCACTGAAAGCATAACGCCCTTTGGCTCGCCCGATGTACCTGAAGTATAAATGATTGAGCAAAGATCCTGATCATTTGCTTCACTGCTCAATACCTTCAATTGTTCGTTGAAAGTTCCGTTTTGCCCTGATTTGAGAAAATCAGAAAGATGGTCAGAATTTACTTCTACATTTAGCTTTACGGAATCATCGAAAGCAACGATTTTGCGAAGCGAAGGAACCTTTTTAATCAATTGGACGGCCACATCATATTGCGGTTGCTCCCCTACCAGAAAAACCACACTTTCCGTTTCGTTGAGCATATATTCGGCCTGTGCGGCGCTAGTGGAAGCAAAAAGTGGCACAGATACAGCACGCACCAATTGCAGCGCATAATCTGCAATGGTCCATTCCGGCATATTGCGCGACATAAGAGCAACTTTATCACCTGGCTTCACACCATGAGCAATCAAAGCTTTTGCAAGATCCTCAATGGTTTGCCAAAACTCGGTCCAGGTAATTGGAGTCCAGCTCTTGTCGGGTTTCTGATAAAATACAGCGTTACGCGAACCATATTTTATACTGTTTTCGCGAAGAATATCGGTAAGTAACTGGGTCTCCATTTTGATAAAATTAAATTAAGCTGGCGTTGAAAGTAAAAGCAAAAATTACATTAAAACTATGTGTTTAAGTTGAAGATCAAGAAATCATATTGCTTGAAAATCGAGGTAAAGATAAGATTTTATTGCTCAAAGCACAATATATTTCAACTTCTGAATAACATGTAAAATGTCTGAATTTTTATTATCGGTTGGGTTAAATTTAGCTTGCTGAATAACTCATACAATCTGTAAAAATTTCATATTACAGTGCGCTGCAGCTTCTATTTCTCCAGATGGTAAATGGCTAAATATTTCATTTATCTGGTTTAAAGTGCAGCGCACCTGAATATTTTTAGCTTGTTCATAATCCTTTAATAAAAAGGTGCTGCGCGCCACAGCAATTAGACCCACCCTGATATTCCATCAAAAAAATCAAATAGATAGTCATCATTAAACTTGATTTCATTTCTGTTCAATATTTCAAGGTATTCTTCCTTAAATGATTTTTTATGATGATGTTCCTGTTGATTTCGAATATATTTAATTACCTGATCCAAATGCGAATGAGAATGCGTAAACGCACCATATCCTTTTTGCCATTCGAATTTAAATCCTGAATAATTCTTTTGCTTAATTCAGTCATTGCTTGATGTTTTAATTTCTTCAATCAGATCAGGAATCAGTTGGTTTAAATTGTATCCAATAAAAATGTGAATATGATCTGGCATTGAGCCAATTGCCAGCAATTTATGCTGGTGGTTCTGGATAATGCCGATAATATACATTTCCAGCTAATTTCTCCATTCCTTTTGTATCAAGGCTTTACGGTTTTTAACAGCAAAAACCAGATGAAAATAAGATTGTGTGTATGTATTTGCCATGGGATTAATATTGCGGTGCGCTGCACCTTGGTTAATTCACATTGTTGTCCTACCTATATATATTACGATTCGCTGCACCTTCGTAAATTCACATTGTTGTGGCTTCTATAAATATTGCGGTGCTGCTCACCTAGGTTAATTCACGTAATTCGTTCTTTCAATCCATGTATTGGTTTATGCAACGGCTTTTTCAAGTCTCGTTTTAACAGCCTCAGAGCGTGGATACATATATAAATATGAACATCCAAAGATTTTTAGGTGCAGCGCACCGCAATATTTATAGCTATATCTCACCTTTTCGGGAGCAAGGTGCAGCGCACCGCAATATGATTCCTCATTTATGAATGCTATGTCCTGATCATTTCATCGCTTCAAATAATACACAAAAATATAACCTTTTGAAACCTTTTTATAAATTCAAAACAATGAAATCAACTACTTAAAACCAATCTCCAAAACATTAAAATCCTGCCCGGTTCACCAGATTTCCCGAAACCATTCTCAAAAACCGGTATCTTTGCCGCTCATTAAAAAACAGAAATGATTTCAGTAGATGGTCTTACGGTAGAATTTGGAGGGACAACGCTTTTTAAAGATGTATCTTTTGCAATAAATGAAAAGGACAGAATTGCTCTTATGGGCAAAAATGGCGCAGGAAAATCGACCTTATTAAAAATAATTGCCGGTGTAAAAACGGCTTCGCGCGGAAAAGTTTCGGCGCCTAAAGATGCGGTGGTTGCTTATCTGCCGCAGCATTTGCTAACCAACGACAGCCGCACTGTTTTCGAAGAGGCCGCACAGGCTTTTGCCCATATTTTCGAAATGCAGCACGAAATTGAAGCGCTAAACGAACAGCTTTCGAGCCGAACCGATTACGAATCGGCTGAATACTATGAAATTATAGAACAGGTTTCCGCGCTGAGCGAAAAATTCTATTCCATCGAGGAAATCAATTACGATGCCGAGGTGGAGAAAATTTTGATGGGGCTTGGTTTTGTTAGGGAAGATTTTAATCGGCCTACCGGCGAATTCAGCGGTGGCTGGCGCATGCGTATCGAACTGGCTAAAATCCTGCTTCAGAAACCTGATCTGCTCCTGCTCGACGAACCTACAAACCATATGGATATTGAGTCTATACAATGGTTCGAGGATTTTCTGATCAACAGCGCCAAGGCAGTAATTGTGATTTCGCACGACAAGACTTTTGTCGACAATATCACCACCCGCACCATCGAAGTAACTATGGGCCGCATATACGATTACAAAGTCAACTATTCATTATACCTACAGCTTCGTAAGGAAAGGCGCGAGCAGCAGCAAAAGCAGTTCGATGAGCAGCAGCGGTTTATTGCCGATAACCAGGATTTTATCGATAGGTTTCGCGGCACCTATTCCAAAACTAACCAGGTGCAGTCGCGGGTAAAAATGCTTGAGAAACTGCCTGCTATCGAGGTGGACGAAGAAGATAATTCATCCCTGCGGCTCAAATTTCCGCCTTCGCCCCGCTCGGGAAGTTATCCTGTCATCCTCGAAGGAATGTCGAAAAGCTATGGCAATCACAATGTGTTTTCAAACGCCAGTTTCAGTATTTTACGCGGCGAGCGTGTAGCTTTTGTAGGCAAAAACGGCGAAGGGAAATCGACCATGGTTAAAAGCATGATGGGCGAAATTGAATATGACGGCACACTTACACTCGGCCACAATACGATGATTGGCTATTTTGCACAAAATGAAGCCTCGCTGTTGGATGAGGAAAACACGGTTTTTCAAACCATTGATGATGTTGCCAAAGGCGATATCCGAACCAAAATTAAAGATATGCTCGGCGCTTTTATGTTTGGCGGCGACAGTTGGAACAAAAAAGTGAAAGTGCTTTCGGGTGGCGAGCGTACACGTCTGGCTATGATAAAACTATTGCTCGAACCGGTAAACCTGCTGATCCTCGATGAGCCTACCAACCACCTCGATATGAAAACCAAGGATATACTGAAAAGTGCTTTGCAGGATTATGATGGCACGCTCATTCTTGTTTCGCACGACAGGGATTTCCTCGATGGACTGGTTAGCAAGGTTTTTGAATTCGGCAATAAACAGGTGAAAGAACATCTTTGCGGGATAACTGAATTCCTGGAAAAGAAGAAGATGGAGAATCTGAGGGAGTTGGAGAGGACAGGGAGGAAGTAGAGGCTTCAGGGATTGAGGGGATTGAGGAGATTGATGGGATTGAGGAGATTGAAGGGATTGACTTGTTTGAAGAGTTTGAAGAGTTAATAAGGTTCTACATTTGTTATTAGACCTAAGTAGCTCTCTGTGTTCTCTGTGTCTCTGTGGTTACAGATCCACTGTTTAACGTTCAAAGTATAGAGGGCATTGAGCGAAGTAGAGGCGTAGAGTTTCAGAACAACAAGCGGTTAAGTTGTGGAATTTAAGAAACAAATCCGGATAATGAATCTTGGATTTTAGAAACCGGAAACTCACTTGCCAGGAAATGGAATTGGTTTTCGGTATGCATAAAAAGCAATTTCAGAAAGCAAAAAGCAATTATTTTTGTTAAATTACATTACGGCATAAAAGTTGACTATATGAAATCAATAATATGTATTTTAAAATGACATCTTCCAATATCCTTTTTAATCAAAAGAATTCGTTTCTCATTTTCATAAAAAAATGGTTGCTACGGCTTTTGATGGCTATAGCGGTGGTTTTGTTGCTGGCAGTATTGCCTTCCAAAACTTCCGAAAGCGCCTTGCCTGCCAAATTGCCGCTGGCTACCCATGAAATAACCCTTGTTTTTGCCGGCGATATTATGCAGCATATGCCTCAGGTGGATGCAGCATGGAATAATGACCTGGGAGTTTATAATTACGATTCGTGTTTTAAATATATTAATCCATGGCTCAGGAGTGCCGACCTGGCAATTGCAAACCTCGAAACCACACTTGCAGGAAAACCTTACAGCGGCTACCCGGCTTTTAGTTCGCCCGATGAACTTGTTAACGGCATGCTGAATGCAGGCATCGATATTGTAGGAACAGCAAATAACCATTGCTGCGACCGCGGACGGACGGGCATTGAGCGCACAGTTACCGTACTCGACAGCCTTGGCATGGTGCATATGGGAACGTACAAAAATATTGAATCTTACCGTAAATCAAACCCGAAGATCATTAACACCAGGGGCTTCAGACTGGCATTTTTAAATTACACGTATGGAACCAACGGAATACCGGTGCCTGAAAACAATGTGGTCAGCCTGATTGAAAAGGACCGCATGATGGCAGATATGAAAGCGGCTCATGATTCGGTGGTTGACATGACGATTGTTTTTATCCATTGGGGAATTGAGTACCAGCGTGCTCCCAATGATTTTCAGAAAGACATAGCCCAGTATTTATTTACCAACGGCGCGGATATTATTATCGGTTCGCATCCGCATGTGATTCAACCTATGGAATGGCGCAGAAGTGATACTCTGAAAAAGGAACAACTTGTAGTTTGGTCGCTTGGAAATTTTGTTTCGAACCAACGGAAACAATACACAGATGGTGGAACTATGTTTAAGATTACTTTGCAAAAAGAATCAGGCCATACCCGTATTAAAGATGCCGGCTACCAGCTAACCTGGGTGTATAACCCTGTTAAGGATGGGAAAAAGCAATATTATATCCTTCCTGCGGCACGGTTTGAGAACGATACAGTTCTGATTGAGCCACAAGCCAGACCAGACCTGCGACAATTTCTATCAGATTCAAGAGCATTGCTCGGGAAGGAAAACATCAATATAAAGGAGATTCATTAACAACCCTGGCTGATAAAGTAATTAGCCGGAATCATAAATGGCAACGATTGAATGGCAAAAGTCATAGCCTTCTTACTCTAAGATTCCCTGTCTTACATTATTAATAGAGCTGTATATTGATCGAAAATCATTCAAAATTCTTTGAGAGCATCATCTCCGATAATACCTTACAAAAATTTTCTAATACTATTTTTCTATCTCTGCAAAGACATCCGTAATTCCGTAAAAAAATCATTTCCTTTCAAGGATGAAAGTGTTTTACATAATGTCATTCCGGAAATTTACTACATTTGATCCCGATAGTAAGCAAGGCAGACAAATCAGCGCCAAATGAAATTCCTTCTTGGCCATGCATGTCTTCTGTCTTACTAATGTTCTTTCACTTAAATTATTGATCGATGAAATCCGGACTTAAAATCAGTATCCTTTCCATTGCATTATTTTTTTCCTTAAACACCATTCACGCACAGGTACTTACCTCCGGCGAAATTGACCAGCTGGTGGAACGCACGCTCAAAGCATTCGATGTTCCGGGCATAGCTGTGGCTGTTGTTAAAGATGGCAAAATTATTCATGCAAAAGGTTATGGAGTAAGATCGCTTAAAACCGGACTGAAAGTGGATGAGAATACCTTGTTCGGAATTGCCTCCAACAGCAAGGCTTTTACTGCAGCAGCACTTGGTATTTTGGTGGATGAAGGAAAACTCAAATGGGATGACCAGGTTATTGATTATATTCCTGAATTCCGGCTTTACGATCCCTATGTGACCAATGCCTTCACTATCCGCGATTTGCTTACACACCGCAGTGGTTTGGGATTGGGTGCCGGCGATCTGATGATTTTCCCCGATTCAAGCAATTTTACCATCAATGATATCATTCATAACTTACGATATCTCAAACAGGTATCGGGTTTCCGAACCAAATTTGACTACGACAACCTACTTTATATTGTGGCAGGCGAAGTGGTAGCAAGGGTTTCGGGCATAAGCTGGCAGGAATTTATTGAGACACGCATTATGAAACCGCTGGCTATGAACCAGAGTGCCTCTACTTTCTCAAGGCTGAAAAACAAATCGAATGTAATTGATGCTCATGCCCCTGTAAATGGAACAATTCAGGTTATTAAAAGAGATTTCAGCCCCACAGCAGATGCAGCAGGAGGAATTTACAGCAACCTCACCGACATGAGCAAATGGATTATTATGCAAATGAATGACGGCAAATATGGCGATAAACTGGAGAAAAGCATTTTTAGCGAAAAAAGTCACGACCAGATGTGGATTTCGCAAACCATACTGCCAGTTAACGAGCGTATGCGAGGATACACCGCCAAAATATATAATACTCATTTTAATTCGTATGGATTAGGCTGGTTTCTGAGTGACATAAAAGGTTACAAGCAAGTTCAGCACTCAGGCGGACTGGCCGGAATTGTGACGCTTGTTACATTGATTCCTGAACTTAAACTTGGAATAATTGTCCTCACCAACCAACAGGCGGGAGCTGCTTTTAC
>JBBRYZ010000157.1:0-8574 GCA_038237165.1 Bacteroidales bacterium
CCGCCCAGTTCCCATTTCAAGTCGGAGTTATTGATTATTTTCGCAGTGAAGTCAAACTCAACACCGTTGTTCCTGAATTCGCCGTTATTGGATCGGATTGCTGTGATACCTGATGTGGACGGCAAAGGAATATCAGCATATTTATCGCTTGTGGTACGGTCGTAATAGGTAATATTTGCATTTATCCGATTTTTAAGAAATCCGAAATCTAAACCTATTTCCATGGTTTTCGAACGCTCCCAGCGCAAAGTGGGGATTGGAATAGCGCCAATGTTATAGCCTACTGAACTATTATACAGGCTTGTAACATAACTTCCCTGCAGATCGTAAGCGCCAATGCCTGACACGTTACCGTTTATACCATAACTGGCACGTAATTTTGCAAAATTAATTGTATTGAGAAAAGGCTCCATCCATTTTTCTTTCGAAAGAACCCATCCGGCTGATACACCAGGGAAGAAACCCCAGCGGTTATCACCTAACAGCCTGCTGTATCCATCTTCACGGAACGTAAAAGAAACCAGGTACTTAGTATCAAAATCATAGTTAACACGACCAAAAGCCGAAGCAATTCTTTCGCGTATATGATAGGTATCAGTATTCCTCACGATGCCTGGTTTAACAGATGTATATTGAAGATCCGCGAAATCATCAGTCGGAGCGCCCGAACCACCTGCTGACAACCCTTCGTTATATCCTTCGTAATATTCACCTCCCACTAAAGCAGAGATAGAATGTTTTTCGAGAAAATCCACATTATAATTAAGTACACCGTTATATGTCTGCCTGAGTACCTTATCGTAACTTGCTGATGAAGCACGCGTACTGTTTATGGTACCCGGGGATGCAAGAAAGTCATGGTTAAAGCTTTCAAGATAGGTTTCGTCATAATTCCAGTTACCTGTTACTTTCAGGTAAAGATCCTTCATTATATCGAACTTGAGACCCTGTGAAAAATTGAATTTATTGGTATTGTTGCTCCTGTAATATTTATCAATATTGTATTGAGGATTTCCATCACCGGAGTTTGCGCCCATAACCAATTGACCTGCGGCATTATATTGGCGCTGTGTGGGTGGTGATGCGAGCATACGCGCAAAGTAGTTGGCTTCTGTTGTGCTTGCAACATCCTTCCAATTGGCATGATTAAGCTGGAAATTACTGCTCGAGGTTAACCATTTGCGTAACTTATAGTCGGCATTAAAAGTAAAATTTAAACGCTTGTACCAGGTTTGCAATGGCAAGCCTTCTTCGTCGTAGTATCCTAAGCCGGCGTAATAGCTTCCTTTTTCGTTACCACCTGTCATCGAAATATTATAGTCTTGAGTTTGAGCGGGGCTATTGAAAGCTGTGGAAGTCCTGTCGAAATCCGAATATATTATATCGGCTCCAGTGATAGGGTCCTTCATTTTTTTCCAGCCTTTATCCAATAGAAATGCGAGGTTGTCGGCATAAATCATAGGACTCCAGATCGCATTTGCAGTTTTATTTCCATCGAGTGGAACGGTTGGGTTTGCCGGATCAAAATACAGGTTTCCGGTTCCATAAGGTTTTGCCTGGTTTAGGGTTCCGGAGTTTGCAGCGCCATAACCGGTGAACGTGCCATCTGTTTTTTGGTAAAGATGGCCACCATCGTAAGTTGCCTGCCGTTGCCATTTCAGGTAATCCTCAGCATTCATAAATTTATAGTTGTTGTTCAGATAGTTGTAGCCTAGGCGAGCCTTAACGCCAATTTCGCTTTTACCTTCTTTACCTCTTTTGGTGGTAACAAGTACAACACCGTTGTTAGCTCTTGCGCCATACAAAGCGGTTGCGCCTGCATCTTTCATTACTTCCATCGATTCGATATCCTCGGGATTGATATCGGATAAACTACCGCGGACTTGTCCGTCGACCATAATTAATGGCGAGCCGGATCCGTCGAGGTTGGTGCCTCCACGAAGAACCAATACAGGTTGAGCGCCTGGCTTACCTGAGGATTGGGTTACTTTTAAACCCGATACTTCACCGGATAGCGCCTGGGCAGGGTTCGAATGCATCGAAATTTTGAAAACATCCTCTTTCACGGTTGCAATGGAGTTTGTAAGTTTTGAACGTTTTACCACGCCTCCATAACCTGTTACTACAACCCCTTCGAGAGCTACGGAAGCAGATTCCAGAATAACATTCAATTCTGTTCCGTCTCCGATAGTCAGAGTTTGTGGTGTAAATCCAATCATCGAAATGATTAATTCATTGCTGCCTGCAGGTACAACTACTGAGTACTTACCATCAATATCGGTAATCGCACCTTGAGTAGTTCCTTTAATTATAACACTTGCGCCTGGCATACCCAGACCATTGCTTTTCTCGGTTACAGTTCCGGTAACCGTTTTTTGGGCTAACGCACCACTACTTAATAGTATGGCTATAAGTAGTATAAACATGCCTTGCCATTTGTGTAATTTCTTTTTCATGTTTTTTTTCATCAGCGGATTAATAATTTGTTTACATTTGCAATTGTATTATGTATGACATAATACAGCTGCAAATATAATACAAAAATCAACTATTTAACATTTTTTGTAAAAAAAAAATTATTTTTACAAAAAATGGAAATCAAGAAGACTTACTTTGCAAATTAATTGAGATAATAATGGGAATCGAGGATTTAAAATCAATTATACCCGCCATTGATACCAGAAGCCTGGTAGATAAAGTTGAAATGAAACTTATTGAGATTTTCATAAAAATGGGATTAAAACCTGGTGATGTGATTCCCACAGAACTTGAGTTGACAGAAATAATGGGAGTGAGTCGAACAGTAATTCGCGAATCAATAGCCCGCTTAAAAACCAGGGGAATGATAGAATCGAAAAAGAAAAAAGGTACAGTAATTAAATCTCCTGATCTTACAGCTGTTTTTCAAAATTCCATGATCCTTCCTATGCTTGACGATAGCACTTTGAAAGATATATTCGAGATGAGGCTGATTATTGAAGTGGGCATGGCTGACTTACTGGTAAACCGTGTAAAACCTGAGGATATTGAAGAATTATACCAGATTGTGGCTGAGGAAAAGGAAGCCACTAGCACAACTCTTTTCGATATAAAACATGAGATTAAATTTCATGGCAAGCTTTATGAAATTACAGGAAATGAAACATTAAAGAATTTTCAGAACCTGCTGCTCCCCGCATTTAAATATGTATATAACAGTGGCTTGCTTAATACTTCCGTAAGCGGTAAACGGCATGTAACGCATCTTGGATTGGTCGACCTTCTTAAAGCTGGAAGTGCCCGGGAACTGCGGCAAGGGATGAGGATGCATCTGGAAAATCACTATCAAAGGATATTTCATAAAAACGAGCCAAAGAAGCATGTAAAAACAGATCCTTTGAATGAATAATAATCACAGTGCATCATAGATAATAACTATTCGGGTTTGCTGTTTTTCAGAGTTTGGTAAATGATAAAAATTCCATTCTATTGCTAAATGCTTCTCTGATAGTGGATTATAATGATTCATTCATACGGGTAATTGCCTTCTTCTTATCCAGATAAACATCCTCAACAACCTACAACTGTTCGCATTTTAGACAAATTATTATTCATTTCTACAAATATCATATCAGGTAATTTTCATATGCATGTCTTGATATTTGAAATAAATCATTACATTAGCGCTCCCAAAAAGAAATTCTAACTAATAAGCCCCTTATGTTACTACATCAGCAATTTGTACGCATGGCCAAAAAACATGCCGGCAAACTGGCTATTATTGACAGAACAACAGAGAAGAGAATTCCCTACATAAAAGCGTTGATAGGTGCTCTCATCATGAGTTCGAAATTTAAAAAGTATGATGAAGGGTTTATTGGCATTATGGTTCCGACTTCAGCAGGTTGTGCCTTGGCTACGGTAGCTGCATTAATGAGCGGAAAAATACCGGTAATGATAAATTATTCAACCGGTGCCGAAGAAAACGCAAAGTATGCCCAGAAGAAATGCAGTTTCCGAACCATTATAACTTCCAAAGCATTGCTCGAAAAAATCAATTGTCCGGAAATTGATGGAATGATCATGATTGAGGATATCATGAAAAGCGTTACCACAGCTCAAAAGCTTAAGGCGGCACTTACAGCCATGCTGCCGGTTAATATGATTCTGAATACAATTTATAAAGGAGATGAAAATGATACTGCTGCAATTATTTTTACCAGTGGCAGTGAAAAAGATCCGAAAGCGGTGCAGTTGTCACACCGGAATATTTCTTCAAATATTGAGAATTTTGGCAATTATGTTAAAATAGATGACACAGATATCATTCTGGCAAATCTCGTTTTCTTTCATATTTTCGGATTAACTGTAAATCTTTGGGTATCGTTCTATTACGGAATGACCATGGTTACCTATGCAAATCCGCTTGATTTTCAGAAAATCAGTAAAATTGCATCTGAAGAGAAGCCGACCATTCTGGTTGGAACTCCTAGTTTCTTCTGGGGTTATTATCTTAAATCGGAAGCCGGTGATTTTAAATCCATCAGGATAATGGTTGCAGGTGCTGACAAATGTCCGGATGCATTAAGGGAAGGTTTTATGAAAAAACATGGCGTTACTCTTCTCGAAGGATACGGCGCTACTGAAACATCGCCCGTTATATCAGTTAATTCGCACGAATTTAACCGACCCGGAAGTACCGGAAAGGTTATTCCCAATGTAAAGGTAAGGATTGAGAATTTTGAAACCGGTGAAGAATGTAAGACCAGGGAAGTTGGTAAGATACTTGTAAAAGGTGATCTGGTAATGAAAGGCTATTATAATGATGAGCAGCTTACCGCTGATGCATTAAATAATGGTTGGTATAATACCGGCGACATGGGATACTTTGATGAAGATGACTTCCTGTGGCATGCAGGCCGGTTTAAAAGATTTGCAAAGATCGGCGGAGAAATGGTTTCGCTGGTTAAAGTAGAGAATACGCTGGAGAAGTTTCTTCCGATGGGAGTGTCCTGTTGTGTGGTAGCAGTTTCGGATGAGAAAAAAGGCTCATCCATCATCGCAACAGTAAGCATCGAAGTAAACAAAACCGAAATGATAAAGCAGATGGGGAATGAATTGCCCAATATTGCGCTTCCAAAACACTTTATTGTTATCAAAGAATTGCCTATGATGGCGACCGGAAAGATTGATTTCAGAAGTGTTACCAGGATTGTAGAAGAGATAATAAAAGATGCTGAAACCATTCCAGCTAAGGCCGAAGCATTTCTACAGAGTTAGGATTCATTGATCTAAACTTGTCAAATACACTTCACTCACCGACATCACAAAAAAAACCCTCATCCAAGCGGGTGAGGATTTTTTTTATAACCGAAATGCCGAAATCTAAATATCGATCCTGACCCGTTCGTATTATAATTGCAATGTTTGAATTTAGAAAAACGAATACCTGGTATTACAATTTATTTTGCCGCAGATTTCACAGATTTAGAATAATTTCCAGTAGTTTTCAGAACAAAAGCAGCTCTAAGGCATGCAAACTTATCTGTGTAATCTGCGTTATCTATGGCTTGTATATATACTTAGTTACATTGATCAGGATGATGAATACGAATTATTTAAATCCTTTTAGAAATTCAATAACTTGTTTGTGAACGTTTTCCGGTGTAAATCCAAATTTCTCATCCAGTACTTTTGCAGGTGCCGAATAACCGAAATGATCAAGTCCCCAGACTTTTCCGTGCGTTCCAACCAGTCCGGCAAGTGTAACCGGAAGTCCGGCAGTAAGCCCGTATACCGGCAATCCATCCGGAATTACCTGTTTTTGATAACTCTTCGGTTGCTGCCTGAATAATCCTTCGGATATAGCAGATACAATGCGTACCTTGAGTCCTTCATTTTTAGTTAGCAGAGCTGCGCCATCAACCAAGGTCGAAACTTCTGATCCGCTGGCAACCAGAACCACATCAGGTTGTCCTTCGCAATCCTGAACAATATAAGCTCCTTTTTCGGCCTGTAATGCATCATGATATCTCGTGGATCCACTTTTGGTCGGAAGATCTTTAATATTCTGACGTGAAAGAATCAATGCTGTCGGAGTATGCTTGTTTTCCAACGCCATTTTCCAAGCAACCGAAGTTTCGCAGGCATCGGCAGGGCGAAGCGCCAACAGGCTCATATGCCCGTGATGATTTTTGAGGTTTTCCAGAAGCCGTATTTGTGCTTCCTGTTCTACCGGCTGGTGGGTTGGCCCGTCTTCGCCGACACGGAAAGCATCGTGTGACCAGATGAATTTAACCGGTAATCCCATCAAAGCTGAAAGGCGAACAGCGGGTTTCATATAGTCGCTAAACACAAAGAATGTTGCACATGCCGCCCAAACTCCACCGTGAAGTGCAATACCGTTACAAATGGCAGCCATGGTTAGTTCGCTTACACCGGCCTGCAGGAATGCTCCGCTGAAATCGCCCTTGGTAAACGCTTTTGTATATTTCAGGAATCCATCAGTTTTATCGCTGTTGGAAAGGTCTGCTGAGGACACGATTAAATTTTCAACATTCTGAGCGAGATAACTAAGGATAGCTGCAGATGCTGCTCGGCTGGCAATATTTTCTTTCTGGCTAACTGATTCAAAATCAAGATCGGGAAGGTTTCCGGAAAGAAATAGCTTAAGTTTTTCTGCCAGCTCAGGGTTTGATTTCTCCCAATGTTGCTGAATGAGTTTACGTTCTGCAGCCTCTTTGATCTTTTTGGTATTTATCTGTGCGTAAAAAGCAGCCACTTCAGGGAAAATCACAAACGGATCTGAAGGATTTCCTCCAAGGTTATCGATGGATTTTTCGAAAGATGCGCCAGATTCACCCAAAGGCATTCCATGGGTAGCAACTTTACGTTCAAAACTGCTTCCATCAGCTGTTAAAGCACCTTTGCCCATAATGGTTTTTCCGATGATAAGCGTAGGCCTTTCTTTTTCAGCAATGGCTTTCGTGAGTGAAGTCCGGATCTGAACAGCATCATTTCCATCAATGGTCATCACATTCCAGCCCCATGCCTGGTATTTCATTGCAGTATTTTCATTCGTTACTGCATCCGTATCAGTTGAAAGCTGTATGTCGTTCGAATCGTAAAACATAACCAGGTTATTCAATCCCAGAAAACCGGCTATACGACCTGCTGACTGTGAAATTTCTTCCTGAACACCTCCATCCGAAATATACGCAAAGGTTTTATGCGACATCCACTCCCCAAAGCGGGCACACAGAAAACGCTCGGCAATGGCAGCTCCTACGGCCATGGTATGTCCCTGACCAAGAGGCCCTGATGTATTTTCAACGCCTCTGTTTACATCTAATTCGGGATGGCCGGGAGTGGGACTTCCCCATTGACGGAAATTTTTAAGTTCATCGATCGAATATTTTCCCGAAAGGGCAAGTACCGAATACAACATAGCTGACATATGACCCGGATCAAGAAAGAACCTGTCGCGCATGTGCCAGGTCATATCCGATGGATCGTTCCTGAGAAATTCAGTAAAAAGGATGTTTATATAATCAGCACCGCCCATAGCACCACCCGGATGGCCTGACTTTGCTTTTTCAACCATGGCAGCTGCAAGAATCCGGATGTTATCGGCAGCTTTGTTAATTGTGTTCGTATTCATAGATCAGTTTTTTATCTTTAATAAGTTCCTTAACCGGAAATAACCAAAGTGATTACCGGTTAAAACATTTATACGGCAAATATACGTATTTTGATTAAAACTGCCAGTTCTGCATCATGATAGAAAACTCATTTGTGATTTTACCAATCCAACCTTATTGATGAAATTATTTGTATTTTTGAGTTAAATATATGTCGATGAAGATGGCAAAAGGGGAATATTACTTTAAGGATCGCATATAGGCAATAAACGTCTGCAAGATAAACCGCATGAAGCATATTTCGCATGAAAATGATCTAACCGTGATAGAACATCATCACGATTCTATCGAAATCGTTTTCATTACCAAAGGCAAAGGCCCTCTGGTGATCAGTAATAATGAGTATGAAGTTAGCAAAGGTGATATTTTTATATATTAGGGTTTTCAGAATCAATATTTTTAGGATGTCGACAAAGCGAAACTTATTAATGTGATGTATGATCCGGTGAAAAGCCCGGGGCTGATTTCATCCGAAATTAAGACTATTGATGGGTATAGCACGCTTTTCCTTTTGGGACCACACTACCGTAGCCATATTCATTTCAGTAACATGCAGCATCTTAGGTTGACCTGGCTAAATGGGATCATGATTCCAGGCTTATCACAGAATCCATCGGGAATGAAATAGGAGTGAGTGTTTTAAAAAAAGGCAAAAAAAAGCCCTGCGAACTTTCGTAAGCAGGGCTAATAAAATTCGGCAGCGACATACTCTCCCGGTTTGATCCAGTACCATCTGCGCAGGCGGGCTTAACTTCTCTGTTCGGAATGGGAAGAGGTGGGCCCCGCCGCTATAGCCACCAAAAGGTTTTAAATATTTTGGTTTTTCTATAAGGAAGAAAAAATTGACAATTGAAAGAAAGAAAATACATGGTGTTGCACGATGAAGGAATCAACG
>JBBRYZ010000158.1:0-8571 GCA_038237165.1 Bacteroidales bacterium
TGTAAATCCGCGTAATCTGTGGCAAAACAAATTATTTAAAAGCTGAATTTTTTTTCAAGTAATTTATCAATTTACCTGAATTGATTTCCGTAAGATATCAAATAGAAAACCTTAAAGCTTTGAACATATAAAATCACTATTAACTGACTAAATGATTTAAGTTACTGATTAGCAATTACAACCTCACCCTAACCTCCCTTGACTTCATCCGCCCTTCGGGCACCTTCTCCAAAAGAGAAGGAAATAGGACTTTTTGCTTTCTTGAGGGGCTGCATTGTCCGTCATTCGAACATTTCAGCGGAATCATAAATTTTAGTCGTCTGGTAGTGATGAAAAATCCAATAAACACCATATAATCGTATTACTTTTTACCTGGAGAGTTATAGATATATACTAAACTCTCTCACAGTGACTCGTATTAACCCAAACAAGCTCGTAGTACTTTTGCTTTGTTTACTGCTGTCCTCAGCCTTACTGGCCGGATCGCAATGGGTTGGAGTTTCTTCACAATCACCTGCCGCTTCACATATCACAACTTCAGGCAATACAGGCACTTCAACTGAAATCTCAGTTGATATTCCTGGTTTTTATTTAAATCAATCAACCTTTGAAGGCAAGAGTTATAAACTCCCTCAAATTCCTGACGGTCACCCTATACTTGTCCAGGGAAGTCCTGATCTGCAAAAACTAAGCTTTACACTTCAGCTTCCGGTTAACGGAAACATGGAAGTCAGTATTATTTATTCAAAGTATACCGAATACACTGATATTGATATCATTCCATCGGCTGGTGACGAAATCAGAAATGTCAGTGTTGAAAAAATTACAAAAGGAAATGTTTACAATACAGATGCATTTTACCCTGGCGAACTAATCGGATCCGAGCTTCCTTTTATTGTAAGAAATACACGCGCACAGGCATTTCAGATTTATCCTTTCCAGTATAATCCGGTAACAAGGGTGTTAAGATTTTATTACCAGATTACGATCAAGGCTGTGAATTCACTGGAAGATGTAGTAAACCCTATGATAAACAATGATCACAGCACAAAAGCTATAGAAGGTATTAATGTTGACTTTATCAATCACCAGTCTTCTTTATTAAAATCAGGAAAGCTTCCTTCTGACCGTGGCAGCATGCTTATTATCTGTCCGGAAAGTTACAGGAAAGCCATTCAACCCCTGGCCGACTGGAGAAAACAAACTGGTATTTCTACCGAAATTATTGATGCCGCACAGTTTGCAAATGCTGAAGCGATTTATACTTTTGTAAAAGACTATTATTATAACAATTCAAATTTTGCTTACCTTCTGCTGGTGGGTGATGCCGATAAAGTTCCTGCTTATATTTATCCTTATGGCGCCAGTGATAATTATTACTCATACCTGGCAGGTGACGATCATTATCCGGATAT
This sequence comes from Bacteroidales bacterium, assembly GCA_038237165.1. Taxonomy (GTDB): domain Bacteria; phylum Bacteroidota; class Bacteroidia; order Bacteroidales; family UBA4417; genus UBA4417. The sequence goes on from JBBRYZ010000158.1 coordinate 1,416, forward strand.
CCTGGTTGGCCGGTTTTCAGCTGAATCGGTAAAAGATGTAGAAGTACAGGTAAGCCGCACATTGCAATATGAGAAAAATCCGGGAACAGATTTATCCTGGCTGACAACGGCAACTGGTATTGGTTCAACAATGGGATCCGGCGATGATGGTGAATCGGATTTTCAACATGTGCGCAATTTGTTGAAAGTTATGAAATCAACAACTTATCATCAATACAATGAATTTTTTGATGGCTCGCAAGGCGAGGCTGACGCTGCCGGAAATCCATCAACCAGTGCTATCAGCGCTAAAATAAAGCAAGGAACAGGTGTTATTTTTTACACAGGCCATGGTTCGCCAACTTCATGGGCAACAGGATCTTTTACAAAATCGGAAGCTGAAAACTCAGATAACTACGGTAAATATCCCCTGATTTGGGCCGCAGCCTGCGAAAACGGAAATTTCGTGAATAAATATTGCCTTGCAGAAGCCTGGCTTCGCGCCTCGAACAGCAAGGGACAACCAACCGGAGCATTGGCTGCTTTAATGGCATCCGGATCACAAACAAGTTTTCCGCCTATGGAAGCTCAGGATAAGATTGCCGAATTACTTGCGAATCCGCAGGAAGACATATCAACCATGGGAGCGATTTCGGTAAAAGGTATGATGAGCATGAACGACGTTTATGGCAAAGCAGGATATGTTACCACCGACACATGGATATTATTCGGCGATCCTTCGCTCAGAGTGCGTACAATGGCTCCTAAACAATTTAATGTTGAGCATAAAGGTTACATAGGTTCGGGTAAAATGATCTATTCTTTCTCCTGTAATGCATCGGGCGGTTTCGCATGTTTAAGCAGCCAGGGGAATATTCTGGGAAAAGTCCTCGTTACAGAAGGCATAAATACTATTAATCTTGACTTTCCTGTTTCGAGCGACAGCATTACACTTACAATAACAGCACTTAATTACTTGCCTTACATTTCAAAAATTGAAGTTATAAATACTCCTGGAATGGCTTGCGTGAATTCTCCCGTAAATCACAGCAAATTGCAATCAATAAACAGTAGCTTTACATGGGAAAACACCGACGGCGGAACTTCTGACTATTACTTATTTTATCTTGGGACCGACAATCCTCCATCAAACCTGATAAATGGACAAAGGCTGACTGCTTCACAATTTAAATCACAATTTAATTTCGAATACAATACAAAATATTACTGGAAAGTAATTTCTACTAATAACTATGGTAGTACCGCAAGTAAAGTTATGGATTTCAGAACGATATACGGACCTGATGAAGATTTTGAACCTGTATTTAAAAGCAAGTTAAGCTGGAACGAAAACGGATCACAAAATTGGTCAAATGATGCAAGCGAGCATTTCGAAGGAACACATTCCATCCGTTCGGGACAAATCAATAAAGGCGAATTTTCTTCACTGGCTTATCCCTGCTCTGTTTCGAACTGCGACTTTGTAAGCTTCTGGAGCAAAACTTCCAGCGCAAAAGAGGATAAGCTGCAATTTCTTGTAGATGGTATCCTCCTTGAAGAATGGAGCGGCATTTCGGAATGGAACTTTCATAGCTACAGAATTGAAGCTGGGATGCACCAGATTGAATGGCGTTACTCAAAAAATGCTGAGAGTACTGACGGTAAAGATGCTGCATGGATTGACAATATTCATCTTCCCATACATTCGCAGCCAAATGCAAATGTTTCCGAAAACGGTTCGGTGTGTGGAAATTCCCTTTTTGAAACATCGGCCACAGCCGAAAACTATTTCACAATTACCTGGCAAACCACTGGCGACGGCAGTTTTGATGATGCAAATCTTGAAAATCCGGTATATAATCCTGGTACACTTGATCTGGCAAAAAAGCAAACCACGCTGCTTATGCACCTTAACGGGTACGAAGGCTGCCAGGATGTTGAAAAAACCATAACACTTGCTATCAATTCCACTCCGTTAATTAATTTACCCTCCGATACAATCGTAAGAAGTGGCAGCAGCATTGAACTTGATGCCAGCCTCGATGGCAATATGACTTACAGTTGGCAACCTAACGGAAGCAACAGTGCCTCAGTACTTATCGACTCATTATCAACGACAAATGGCATAAAAACAGCCAGCGTTACAGTCACCAATTCCGAAGGATGCTCGGCAACAAAAGAAATCAAAATACATTTCGAAAATTCAGCCGGTAGTGATACCTACAATGTTTTCCCGAATCCCAGCAACGGAAACTTTACACTTGAACTTGCAAAAGGCTCGGCTGTAATTGATCAGATGAAGCTCGTGGATTTGAGAGGAAATACGGTATGGCAAAAAGGAGAAAGTCTGGATATTATCGGTTCACATCAGATTTCAATATCCGGTCTGAAAGGTGGGGCGTATTTCCTGGTAACAGAAAATAAAAACGGCAAGTCATTAAATAAAGTTCTGATAAATTAAAACCATTTCAAAAATAAAGCTAAAGATATTTCAGGAATAAAGGCTCTCGGCTCATCAACTAAAAACGACCCCAGTTCAAAACAGGGTTACTGCTAAAAGCAGGATTACAAGCTACATTAAACCTGGTATTTACTCATCAGCGAGCCAATATTCCTTTTCACAAACAAACGCCCTGCTTTTGCGGGGCGTTTGCGTTATACGAAGATCCAATGTATTAGCTATTTACAAAAAAACGATTTGTAATCTATTGAATTACAAATCGTTTCTGAATAATGGGAGCCACTAATGGGACTCGAACCCACGACCTGCTCATTACGAATGAGCTGCTCTACCAACTGAGCTAAAGTGGCAATATTTCAATCACACCAACCTTCTGCCTGCTCATTACGAATGAGCTGCTCTACCTCCCGATAGCTATCGGAATGAGCTAAAGTGGCAAAAAAGCCTGCCTGTAAACTGCAAGCAGGCTTTTTGAAAAGTCGGGATGAGAGGATTCGAACCTCCGGCCTCTTCGTCCCGAACGAAGCACGCTACCAGGCTGCGCTACATCCCGATTTAAAAGCAAACCACCAAAAAGTGGCAAATCGCTTTCAAGGCGCAAAAGTAAGGAATTATTGGTTTTATAATGTTCGAAACCAAATTATTTTATACCTGCTCCAAATTAGGTTACCTGTCGCGATACATTTTTTCGTAGTATTTCAGATAGTTACCCGAAGTTACTTCCTCGAGCCAGGGCCCGTTTGCAAGATACCAGGCTACTGTTTCCTCAAAGCCATCGTTGAACTGCATTTCAGGCTGCCATCCCATTGCGTCAAAAACTTTAGTGGCATCAATAGCATATCGCAAATCGTGTCCCGCGCGGTCTTTTACGTAAGTGATCAGCTTTTCACTTTCACCCTCAGGGCGGCCAAGCTGCTTGTCCATAATACGGCAAAGAGTTTTTACAATATCAATATTCTGCCGTTCGTTGTTTCCGCCAATGTTATACGTTTCGCCATCAGCACCTTTCTGGTAAATAAGATCAATTGCTTTTGCATGATCCACCACGTAAAGCCAGTCGCGGACATTGGTTCCCTGCCCGTAAACCGGCAATGGCTTTTTGTGCCATATATTGTTAATAATAAGCGGAATAAGCTTTTCAGGAAACTGGTTAGGACCGTAATTATTTGAGCAATTGGAAATTACAACCGGCAATCCATACGTATGATGATACGCCCGTACCAGGTGATCGCTGCTGGCTTTGGATGCGGAATACGGGCTCCGCGGATCATAAGGGGTGGTTTCCACAAATTTACCCTCATCGCCAAGCGAGCCATACACTTCATCTGTCGAAACATGATAAAAACGTTTTCCGGCAAAATCATCTTTCCAGATAAAACGGGCAGCATTCAGCAAGTTGACGGTTCCAACAATGTTCGACATGATAAATTCCTTTGGACTGGCAATGGATCTGTCCACATGCGATTCAGCAGCCAGGTGAATTACCCCGTCGAAGCGATAGCTATCGAACAAAGCCATAATAAAGTCTTCGTTAACAATATCTCCTTTCACAAATTCATAGTTGGGTAATGTTTCTATATCGGTCAGATTTGCCAGATTACCGGCATATGTAAGATTATCAAGATTTACGATCAGGGTATCGGGGTATTTTTTAACAAGCAAACGCACCAAATGCGATCCTATAAATCCGGCTCCGCCAGTAACAAGTAATTTCTTCATATAAATTTTAGATTATTTGGAATTTTGAAGATTAAAAGTTTATTCGTTCAAGGGTTCGTATTCAAGGGTTCAATGCTTCGCGTTCCTGCTTCGTCGTTTCTCCTCGCAGTGACGGGTTCAAAGACCTGTTTTTTGGGTTTTGGAATTTGATTCTTGGTTCTTGGCTCTTGGCTCTTGGTTCTTGGTTCCTTGGCTCCCGGAACTTAAATCTTTAGGCTTTCCTTTTAACAAGTGCCTTCTCCCATTCCCATGCCGTGAGCATCATTTCATTAATATCCTTTTCAGCTTTCCATCCCAGTTCTTTATTGGCAAACCGCGTATCGGCCCACACTTTTTCAATATCTCCCGCCCGACGAGGAACAATTTTATAATTCAGTTTCTTACCGCTTACTTTTTCGAAAGCAGTGATTACATCCAATACAGAATAACCGATACCGGTACCAAGGTTGAAGATTTCAAGAGCCAGTTTACCTTTGCCTTTCAGCATACGCTCCACAGCAATTACATGCGCTTTTGCAAGATCAACTACATGAATATAGTCGCGGATTGCTGTGCCATCGGGTGTATCATAATCGTTGCCAAATACACTCAGGCATTCGCGTAACCCCATGGCTGTCTGGGTAATAAATGGTACCAGGTTATTCGGAACGCCAAGTGGTAACTCACCGATTAAAGAGGTATGATGTGCACCAATCGGATTGAAATATCTTAACGCAATAGCTTTTAGCGGATGAGCCATGGTAGTAAAACGCAGAATATCTTCACAGATCTGCTTGGTATTTCCATAGGCTGAGAATGCAGGTTTTATAGGAGCTTGTTCCGTAACAGGCAGTTCATCAGGCTGCCCATATACTGTGCACGAGGATGAAAAAACCAGGCTGGGAGTTCCATTAACTTTCATCCCTTCGAGAATGTTGATAAGTGAATAAACATTATTCCTGTAGTACTCAAGGGGCTTGTGCATTGATTCGCCAACAGCTTTAAATGCCGCGAAATGGATTATCCCGGCCAAATCCTGATTCCGTTGAAAAAAATCAGCAGTCAATGTTGGATCGGCAAGGTCAAACTGCTCAAATTCAGGCATTATACCCGTAATTTTTGCAATATTATCCAGAACACTTATTGATGAGTTCGACAGATTATCTATTATGACAACATCATACCCATTTTGCTGTAGCTCTACAACGGTATGTGAGCCAATATATCCTGCGCCACCTGTTACTAAAATCTTTTGTTTTCCCATACTAACAACCTTATTAAATATCTGTTACGCCGGCAAACAGGTGCATCGAAATATTTTATGTACAGATTCCCTGATTGGATAGACTATACAAAGGTATTGAAATAATGACTTTGAATTCATGAAAGTATAGATTTAGTCTGCCATTTTGCATTGTAAATTAAAATAACAGGCTTCAAATTCAGTCACTTTCTGCATTTTATCACTCCGGCACTAAAACAGGAATCAAAACGTTTGTACATTTACACCCAAAAAAGGGAATACATATAAAGTAGTATAAGAATTTAATAAAGTTATCAATGAAAATTGCTATTGTTGGAAGCGGATATGTAGGCCTGGTTACCGGAACCTGTTTTGCCGAAGTAGGTATTGATGTCGTTTGTGTTGACATCGATAAGAAAAAAATCGAGGACCTTAAAAATGGAATAATTCCTATTTATGAGCCGGGCCTCGAGGTAATGGTGCACCGGAACATGGAAAAAGGCAGGCTACGGTTTACAACCAGTATTGCCGAGGCTCTCGAAGATTGTGAGGTATTATTTAGCGCCGTTGGTACGCCTCCCGGTGAAGATGGAAGCGCTGACCTGCAGTATGTATTAAGTGTTGCCCGTGATTGTGGAAAAAACATGAAAAACTACCTGCTTGTAGTTACCAAGAGTACTGTTCCTGTTGGCACGGCAATTAAAGTTAAAGCTGCCATCCAGGACGAACTTGATAAGCGGGGTGTAACTATCCCATTCAACGTGGCTTCAAATCCCGAATTCCTGAAAGAAGGTGCCGCTATCGACGATTTCCTGAAACCTGACCGTATTGTAGTTGGCCTCGATTCACCACGTGCCGAGGATCTGATGAAGAGTCTATACAAGCCATTCACTTTGAACGGTCACCCGATAATATTTATGGATATTACATCGGCCGAAATGACCAAGTATGCCGCCAATTCGATGCTGGCAACGAAAATCAGTTTCATGAACGATATCGCTAACCTTTGCGAAATTGTTGGCGCCGACATCAATATGGTTCGCAAAGGCATTGGTTCCGACTCGCGTATTGGCCATAAATTCATTTACCCGGGAATAGGTTACGGCGGTTCTTGCTTCCCGAAAGATGTAAAGGCGTTGATCAGCACCGCGGAGGAATACAAATATGAACTGAAAGTTCTCAAAGCTGTTGAAGCTGTAAATTATGACCAGAAGTTGGTTCTTTTCAATAAAGTGATGAAATATTTTAACGGCAATATTAAAGGCAAAACTATTGCTATGTGGGGATTATCATTCAAACCTCAGACCGACGATATGCGTGAAGCGCCATCACTAGTGATTATTCAAAAATTGCTTGAAGCAGGAGCCAAAGTAAAAGCTTACGATCCGGTTGCTATGAAAGAAGCTAGTCATACCTTGGGCGAAAGCATCACTTATGCTAAAGAACAGTATGAAGCACTGATAGATGCCGATTGTCTTCTGCTGGTAACCGAATGGCCCGAGTTTAAATTCCCGAATTTTAAAATAATGCGCAAATTACTCAATGAGCCCGTAATTTTTGATGGCCGTAATATTTACGAAGCTGCAGAGATGAAACGCAATGAATTCACGTATTTCTGCATTGGTGTCGATACATCGAAATAAGGATTTAAGGGTTGGGGATTCGGAATTAGGAATTAAACCCCCGATCGTTCGCCATAACACCTAAAACATAACCTGCACATCCAGATGGCTATCGGAACAGAACAACAAAGAATTTGAATAATGAATAACGAA
>JBBRYZ010000159.1:0-8548 GCA_038237165.1 Bacteroidales bacterium
ACTAGTTTTCGTATTGGTACATATTTCAATAAAAGTTCTTTTAGCTATTTTTCAGAAAATAAATTCCACAAGGTCTTTACTTTGTTGTAACTTAGTATCCCAAATTATAAAAGCCATGGCAACAGATTTCAAATGCCCGCATTGTGCTAATCTGCTGAATGTCGGCCAGAACATAGTGTTTACCGCGCGCAATAAATGGGGAAAAGAAGGTTTGATTATGCTTCATCCCGAAATTGGGAATTATACCGTTTTGAAACATCCTAACTTTGAAGTTCATGAAGGAGAGCTGCTAGAGTTTTATTGCCTGTATTGCAACAAACAACTGCTTTCGGATAGAAATAAAAACCTGGCAAAAATACTGATGCACGACGAAAACAACCAGGAATACGAAATTCATTTTTCGCGTATTGCCGGGCAACATTCAACCTATAAAATCATTGGTGAAACTGTGGAGATATTCGGGGAAAATGCAATAGATTATTTTGATTTACTCAATGATGTAAATCCCTAAAAGTGCAAATTTGTGTTTTAACTTATACGGAATTGCAAATTCCGGGCTCGTTGGAGCGGGATTGCAAATCCCGCTCAGCTGGAGAAAATGCATGCAATTATTTTGATTTACTGAATGATGTAAATCCCTGAAGTTGAAAATTATTTTTTTACGTTAGCGGAATTACAAATTCCGGGCTCGGTGAAGCAGGATTACAAATCCCGCTCAGCTGGGAAAATGCAATCGATTATTTTGATTTATTGAATGATGTAAATCATTAAAAGTGCAAATTTGTGTTTTAACTTATACGGAATTGCAAATTCCGGGCTCGTTGGAGTTAGATTGCAAATCTCACTCAGCTATGATTGCAAATCCCGCTCAGTTTAGAATTTTATTTTTCGCAGAGAAATGGCTCTTCAAAACTTTTATCCTCTTCATCCATTCTCATATTATCAATCCCTAACCCCAAAATCTTAATCCCAAAACCATCACTTCTTCTGATTTTCATTTCTCCACATATCCTGCTCTTTACTTTCACGTATCATATCATCAGGATTATCAATGTCAGGACCTTTCAATAATTGTTTCCAGTCGAATTTTTCATCAAAGGGATTCAACGCTTTCTGGGGATCAAATACCCGTATATCAACAGGTAAAGCATTATAAGGTGTAAAGTCAGGCTTATCAGTAAACATATCAGCCATATCAGTTGCACCAGCATCGTATTGGTTAAGATATGGCAGCCCGAGAATATTCCAGAAAGTTTTGAAAATGCTGCCAAAGCTATAATGAGTATGGCTTACATAACCCTTTTTAGCATAAGGCGAAATCACCATCAGCAAACTGCGGTGAGCGTCAACATGATCAACTCCACTTTGTGCATCATCCTCAGTAATAACAATTGCCATATTTTTCCAGTAAGCGCTGTGCGAAAGGTATTCGATGATTCGTCCTACAGCCAGGTCGTTATCGGACTCATAACTTTCGAGAAAAGGATAACCGGCCTCTGGCCTTTCGCCGGCACCATGATCATTTGGAAGGATAACTGTTATTAATTGAGGCAATGTATCTTTTCCAGGCCCCCACTTTTCTTCAAACTCTTTTTTAAAGATATCAACCCTGAACTGATCGGGAATTGCCATATTAAAAGTAGGATAAAGCCTCGAAGTATGCTCGTGCAACGATGCAGGCAACGGGAAATTGGCAACTTGTTTGATGCCTCCATACTTGTAAGTATCCTGGTAATCGGCAGGTTCGAACATAACGCTGAAACCAAAATTGTAATAATCGATCTTATGTCTTTCCAGGTGATCCCACATGGAACCTGCTTCGTTGTAGTCTTCCGGATAGATAGCTCCGGCTGAACCGTTCATACCAAGGCTACCTGGCGCCTTCGAATCTTCATTGTATTCACGGTTACCGCCGTAATTTGCGGGTGTTGTTGCCTCAACCCATTCGTTTGGATAGGTATTTACCAGCCAGCGGTGCCCATCGGCTGATACATCGGCATCCACATAGAAATTATCACTTATACTGAAATGCTTTACAAGATTTAAATGATTGGGCATCACGTTTGCATTTTCAACTCTGCTGGTTTTGCCGCGATTGGTAAAAGTTACATTACGACCGAAACGGGCAAGCGTTGAATCCCCTTCAGCCCCGCTAACCTGACCAATAATTTCATCATAGGTTCGGTTTTCTTTGGATATAAAAACAATATGCTTAATGGGTGATTCTTTCGCCGTCGGGGTAAGTGGAACAGGGCTATTTTTGCGCCATCTAAATTTATCCGAGTTTATCGGGTCGAATGAGAAATTATTGTCAAGCACCTTTTTCGTCATGGTTTTCAACTCAGCAACATCAGGAATATCAATTATCTCAACAGTTCCTTTCATCAGACTGCCGATATAGCTTCCTTCGGGTCCCAATTTAACATTTCGCCCACCGTTAGGGCCGCTTCCATATCCTTTGGCATTGGCAACAACCAGCTTTCTGCCATCGGGTGAAACTTTGATTTTTGCCGGAAACCAGCCCGTTGGGATATGACCGGTAACGGTTAATGATTCAACATCAATGACAGCAATTGCATTGAGTCCCGACTCGGTAACATAAACTTTTTTGCCGTCGGGCGATACATCCAGTCCGAAAGGAATAATGCCCCGAAGCCTCGAAAGTCTTTCATCAGGGCAAAGAGAAATGTGCTTTACAATGGTTCTTTTACGGGCATCAAGTACGGTAATATTATCATTTGATCCATTGCTGATAAAAACATAGCGGTTGGTAGCTGCAATTGAATTCGGGCTTGAGCCGCCTACTGCCGGAAAGGCCTCAACCATTTGCCCCACCAGAGTTCCTGTTTTGATTTTAGCGATAACTTTTGGTTTAGTGTTTTTTGGCAGACTTACAGCCCATACCGAAAATGATTCATCGGTATTGATGGGACCAAGCCCCGGTACCCGGAGTGTGTCATTGGAAATTCCTTCTTCTGCTTCTTTTGTGTTGTACGAATATGCTGGGAAATCTATTACTCCATTTTTCCATTCAGCTTTCTTTTTGCGTTTTACCAGGCCGTATTGGTACATGCCAACATTTGCCACATACACAGTTTTCTCATCGGGCGAAAGCGCAATGCCAAAAGGATATCGTCCGACAGGCACATTATACAACACTTTCTTTTTAACCGGATCCATCACTATCATTCTGAAACCAACCTGATCAACCGCATATAACCTGCTTCCATCGCGGTTCAGCACCATATCTCCAATATATCCATTGGTATAATCTGCCTCTACGGATTTGGAACTACAGATAATTGAGTCAAGCTTTACTCCGGTATTAATATCAAAAATGTAAACCTTATTTTCCTGTCCTCCAGCTACATATACTATCTTATTATCAGGCGAAATGGCCAGTCCCATAAACACAGAAGCCAGTACACCTCTATCGGTTGAAGCTCCGGGAGGCACCTGTTGAATATCCGGTGTGCTGGAATTCAGGTTCCGTATAATTGTAATCGATAATGGATTAGTTCCCGAATTTGCGGTAACAGCAATATTCCCATCCTTGCTTAAAACTAATCCATATGGGTGAGGGGCGACTGTAAAAGATCTTCCGGAAGGAGTGAGAATACGGCCATTCGGTATAACGGTTTCGCCATTCTTATCGATATGGGTGAACTTTTTACCGGCAGGTGGTGAGATTAAATATTCCTGCTTTTGGGCTATACATGACCACGAAATTAAAATTAGGGCAATTGAAATGATGAATTTGTTCATAATCTTATTCTTTTGAAAATATTTCAGTAATCCGATCCAGGACTTGGAAACAGATGCTAAATTTACGAAACCTCCCTAAATCAGGGATATTTTATTTTCAAAATCATGAAAGATTTTAGCTTGATTTGTCTTGTAGGATGTGCTCATTGAATTCTAAAATCCCTAAATTCGTAGTTTAGCTTGATTTATCCGGAATGATTCAATTTCTATTGTATAGAAAGAAAAAAGCCGTTTCGTTCACGGCTTTTTCAATAACATTGTTTTTTGCAGAAATACTATCTTACAACTAAAATCTTCTTCGATGTTACCTGTAATCCGCTGTAAATCTGTAGAACATACATACCAGGTTCAAAACCCTGGGTGAGAATATGTAGGTTTGTTCCCTTTGTTTTATTATCGTAAACAACCTTGCCCTGGCAGTTAATCAAACGTACTTCGCTGAATTTAACAGGAGTTAAAATATTAATGATTTCTTTAGCAGGATTGGGATAAACATGAAATCCGATTTCATCGACATTAGAAATACCCAGAGCAATTGTTGTATAAGCACAATTCCTGGTCGATTCGCCCAGGGCATAAACTGCTGTTACACAATACTCCTGCCGTCCTTTTGATACCGAAGGATCAAGGAACTGCAAATCTGTTGTATTGTAAATCAGAGTATCATTTCGATAAATATTATAGCTAAGGGGCACAATTACAGGCGCTGACCAATTAACCAAAGCCGTAAGTTCTATGGCTTGGGCAGTAAGTTTTGTAACCGGGTTTTGCACTGAAGCAGGCACCAGGGTGCCATTATATTTACTCATGCCTTTTTCAAAAGCATTGGCATTAATACCGCCTGCCCAACCGCAATGGTTATTAACAAAAGCAACTGATGTAAATGCTGAAATTTCGGTTCCGCCAGCCTGCGACCAGGAGTGGCCGCCATCGAAGCTGTACGATGCTCCAGATCCTGTGGAAACATATGTTTTATCTGTACCTGGTACATAGGCAAGGCTACTTTTAAGGAATGGACCGATAGGGGTAATGGATTGCCATGTTGTTCCACCGTCAAGTGTTTCGCGGAGTATTGTTGTTGTCATAGTTTGAACTACCAACCCTTTCAGTTCATCTTTAAAACAGATTTCCTGCACGCCATTGGTGACGGGTGTAATTCCTGTATTTGAGATAGTCCATGTATGTCCTTTGTCATGCGAAATATATAGATTTCCCATGTTAGTACCAAACATAATTGTGCTGGTTCCTACAGCCTGTATTACTGAAGTCCAGCCTCCTTCGCCTGAAACCGCATTAACTCCTGCGCCAATATTTGCTTTTGGAACCCGGTTCCAGGTAATACCTCCATTGGAAGTAGTGTAAATCTCAAAACAATTGGTTTTGGTATCAACATCACCATGACACATCCCTTCATTTTCATTCCAGAACCATACATTATTCGCGAATGAATTAGCGCCTTGCAAAGCGCCGGGAAGTTGGATCCAGCTGTTTCCTCCGTTGCTTGTTTTATAAATACCGCAGCCGCTGTTCTGAGAAGTGCTGCTATACACCGAAACGTAAGCAATATCCTTGCTTAGACCACAAATATTCCCAAGTCCATAGCCTGTACCTCCAAAAACCTTTCCTGGTGTCCATATATTGCCTCCGTCAGAAGTTTTTGTGAATTCACTGATTGAGGTATTTGCAACAGGATTATTGTCAATTGCCGTTGCCCACACAACTAAGGAATCTACAGCATGAATATTTTGAACAATCCTCAATGGTGCTACAAACCCGCTGGCCTGTGCAACCCATTCACTGAGCCCTATTTTTACTTGCTGATAAACTGTGTCGGTGGCGTCCATGGCTACAACACGCATAGTGTAAGTGCCTTTGGGTACCTGGGCCGTTTGCCATGAATAAGTAAGATCTGGTTGGGCTGATATTGAAACAAGCTGGTTATTGATATAAAGTTTTAAAACAGTTGGCACGCCTTTTAAAACAGTGCATTTAATATCAAAAACAGGACCGGAAGTGATTGAATTATTCTGTTCAAGGTTGATAAACCGAACTATCAAATTTGATTTGCTTGGTTTAATGCCACAAACTATTGCATTGTTAGTATTGAAATTACCTGTTGGATTGTTGAGGACGCCGATTGCGAAGTATCCATTTGCAGAGCCTGACCAGCCCCAGTTCATATGGAATTTGCTGTCGGAATTGCGGTATCCGTCACAAACCCAGGCATGACCACCAGCATCACTTATTCCCGAATAATATATCGGATGATGGGCATCCAGTTCTGATTTCAAAAGTGTTTTCCAGTTGTCTGCTGTGTATTCAGCCATAAACACCTGTCGTATTGTTGAATTATCATAATTGAAGTACGTACTCATTGCCCAAGGAACATCTTCTGAATATGCACCCGATCCCTCTGCGACTCCGTAAGCCATATTTACAGCCACTCCTGCATGATACAATAATTTGGCAATATCACGATAACTGGTGTTTGTAGCTGAAACACCCATGGTAGCAAAATTGTAGTTGGTTGCACCAAAATCAGCTGATTGCAGACCGTGAGGACCATCAATATAGCTGTGTGTTCCTACTCCTGTAGCCGGAAAATTGAAATATTTCATGATCTGGCCCATAGCAGTCGCCACACACCCGGTATATGCATTACCAGCCGGACCACCCGTTTCAACGGGGCAGAAATAATTATAATATCCTGTCTGATCCCAGGTTGATGTAAGTAATGGTGCAACATCGAGCTGTGGAACCGTTATTACATTATTCATAATCTGGCTCCACTCTGCAGCTGGTTGAGTATTACTGGAACTATTTGTTACAAGATCGGCAATTTCCCTGCTATAATTCTCGAACCAATAGCGTGCTGACGGATTAGTTATTTCCGATTCAATATAACCTTCGTCGGATTCAGCCAGAATTGGAATTGCAGCATCATCGGCGGAAACTACCACGAATCCTCCGCCTGTGTAATTGAAAACGTAATAGGTTGTGATTCCGTTGTACGATTTGCTGAAACTATTTTCTATAATATGACTGGATTTTAGTGAATTAGCGGAAAGGTATTTATTTGCTACCTGGTTTGCTTTTTCCATGGTAACAGATTTGCCATATGTAAAAGTTATGACCAGCAGGCAGAGTAGGAGAGTAGCTGTTTTTTTCATGTATTTTGATTGTTAGCCGTTAGAGTTGCTTAAAATGTATTGATATTGAAAAGGATGCCTGATTGGTATATTATTTTAAATATCATTAAAAATCAGTTAATGGACGGCTCATTTCCCAAATACTAATTCCTTGAAAAGAATCACTAAGTAGAAGCCAGATTTAAGTAAGATTATTTTTATAATGCAAATATAATTGTTTTATCGGCATAAACCGATGCCTGTATAAAAAACTCAATCATAGTAGTGGTTCTTTTTCTGGTCATTACTCATCGGATTTTGTTCTTAAGTATAAGACATATTTTGGGATCAGAATCTCACATTTGCGGTTTCAATTCCTGAAAGTCGCTAGCGGCATGATTATCTAAAAATTACTACCTTTGCACCCCTGCTTGAAGCAGCTATCAATATCCATCTGCAAAATACTGGAATACAATGTTTGAAAGTCTAAGTGACAGGCTCGACAGAGCGTTTAAACTGCTTAAAGGCCACGGTTATATTACTGAAATTAATGTGGCCGAAACACTCAAAGATGTGCGGAAGGCATTGCTCGATGCCGACGTAAGTTACAAAGTAGCTAAGGAATTTACCGATACGGTAAAAGTGAAGGCGCTGGGTCAGAATGTATTGACTTCGGTTTCTCCAGGCCAGCTGATGGTTAAGATTGTTCATGATGAGCTTGCCCTATTGATGGGTGGCGAAAAAGTGGAGATTAACCTCAAGGGTAGCCCATCGGTAATTTTAATGTCAGGTTTACAAGGTAGTGGTAAAACGACTTTTGCAGCCAAGCTTGCAAATTACCTGCACACAAAAAAAGGGAAAAGCCCTCTTCTAGTTGCCTGCGATATCTACCGACCGGCTGCTATCGACCAGTTAAAAGTATTGGGCGAACAGATTGATATACCGGTATATGCCGAACCTGAAAATAAGGATGCTGTAAAGATTGCCCGTAACGCACTTGCTCACGCCAAAGATCGTGGATTCAATGTTGTGATCATCGATACTGCCGGTCGGCTTGCTATTGATGAGATGATGATGAATGAAATTTCATCGCTTAAATCGGCATTAAATCCGCACGAAACGCTTTTCGTGGTTGACTCAATGACGGGCCAGGATGCAGTAAATACCGCCAAAACTTTTAATGATCGCCTCGATTTCGATGGTGTGATCCTTACCAAACTGGATGGTGATACACGTGGTGGAGCAGCTCTTACTATTCGTTCGGTTGTAAACAAACCTATCAAGTTTGTTGGTATCGGCGAAAAGATGGATGCCATCGATATGTTTTACCCCGACCGTATGGCCGACCGTATTCTCGGGATGGGTGATATTGTTTCGCTGGTCGAACGCGCTCAGGAACAATATGATGAAGAATCTGCGCGAAAACTTCAGAAAAAACTTGCGAAGGATCAGTTTAACTTCAACGACTTTATCGATCAGATCAGGCAGATCAAGAAGATGGGAAATGTTAAGGATTTGATGAGTATGATTCCTGGAATGGGCAAAGCTATCAAAGATGTTGATATTGATGAAAATGCTTTCAAAGGAATCGAAGCAATTATTCAGTCGATGACACCCCTGGAAAGGGAAAATCCTTCGGTACTCAACGGAAGCCG
>JBBRYZ010000160.1:0-8544 GCA_038237165.1 Bacteroidales bacterium
CCGTTCGCATGGCAGTCAAAACAGGTTACGCCCAGGCTGGGTCGGTCAGTTCGCCGATCTTCGGTAGCATTAAACTGTTGTTGTGGAAACTGGGTAACCAGCAAGCGCAATCCTTCAAGTTGTTTTGGATTCAGAAGCCCATTAAAAATTTCGTAGTAGTTATCGATAGTAATTATCCGCCCTTTCGATACATCACCCAAATCGGGACGAGTGGTCAGATAAATGGGTGGAGCCTGATCAGGAAGAATATGCGCCGGAAGATCAAAATCGAGGTCGAAGCGGACAAGCCTTGGTAGCGTATCAGTAATCATCGGCGGGAAAAGCATACCACCTTCGGCATGATCAGCAAAAGGTAGAGGTTTGTAAGGGAAAACACCCTTTGCATTAATTTGCTCAGGAGTTAACTTTTCAAGATCGGACCAAATAATACCTTGTAGTTTGGCTGTTGGGCCCACCGGTATGGGTTTACCACCTGACATGACAACATCGGAAGAAGTCTTTTTTGAAAGGTCATACCTGGAATTTAATAAATCCTGATGCTCTTTAGCGCGTGAGGCTTTAACTGCCATGCGCTCTGCTTTAATCTGATCAAAAGTTTGTGTCTGGTTAACCGGGCCATAGCTGGAAACAACTTTCCCTTTTTGGGCAAAGACTACTCCAGTAGCAGTGACCAATGCCAATAGAATGCAAACACGAACCACATTTAAGTAAAGATTCTTTTGTTTTTTCATTTTACATGTTTTTACTAATTAATTTTACATTATTGTAAAGCAATTGACTTTTTTTAGCTTCATCTCACCTCCATTCTAAAATGTATATATTCAATATTAGGGTTGTCTGTTTAAGGTCGGTAGTTAGGGTTCACTTCAGAAATTGGAATGGCAATAACCCAGTCCCATGAATTGCCAAGATAAATTGTACCGCCCACGATAGCCGGATTAACAATACCGAACCTGCCCCCTAATTTCTTTTGGCCGATTAACTTCCCGTCCTTTGGATTCACGGCATAAACAGAACTTCCGGTTGAAATATAAAGAACGTCATGATACCATGTGGCAGGCCCCCTGCCAGCTCCTGCTGACCCGGCATCCGGAACCGGCCATGTCCATAACAACTTACCCGTTTTAAGGTCAAATGCCTGGTAAACGCTGTTTACAGGCGTACCCACATAAACCACACCTTTGTGTATCATTGGCATTCCGCCTTTAAATGCGGGTGGTTTCGGACCTTCCCCCATCAATTGAGTCCATAATACTTTCCCAGTATTTGCATCGTATCCGCGAATGCCGGTATTCATAGCATCATTGCCGCTCCCGGTTTTTTTCATACTCACCGCATCCATTACCGCAATGCCATCGGCTACGGCCGGAGAAACGTCACCCATGCCCGTATTTTCTGCATCAGGAATGGTGCCCTGCCATAGTACTTTGCCTGTCGTCGCGTCAAAACAGTAAATAAATGCTTTCAGCGACATGGCTGTATATACCTTTCCATCGTAATAGGCGGGGCTCGACATATTTGCCATACCACCTACTTCGTTTTTCCAAATCTCTTTTCCGGTTTTTGCATCAAGGGCAATTACAGTTCCATCACCCGTAGGGAAAAATATTTTGTCTTCGCCAAAAGCAGGAGAAGGCATCGTGCCGCCCTTCGTTAAATAGTACCATGCGAGTTCCCCTGTATTCTTGTTTAAAGCAAAAACTCCGTTGTAGCTTATATCTCCACCCCGAACTGCCATTCCGGTTTTCTTATACTGTGCAACATTCGTAAAATTAAAGCCAACGCTTCCGGGAGTTACATATACAAGATCGCCAACAACAACGGGAGTTCCCATATACGTATTGCCTACCGGGCTTGTCCGCCAGATAAGCTTTCCGGTTTTAGCATTCAGGGCATATATAAAGTTATCATCGCTTTCGGCATAAACAATTCCATCTACAACGCTTACACCTAATGCATTCCCGTACGACTGGGTTATTGTTGTTAAACTTCCTTTCTCGCCGTAGGCGCTTTCTGCAAAAGCTTTTTCCTCCGAAAGCGGCCATGACCTTGCTTCAGCAAATTGCCACGAAACGCCATTTTTCATCCAGTCCGGAGCGTCATTAGCAACTGTGAAAGCCGCATTATGCTTAGCATTGCCATAACTTTGAATCCATTCGTGCGGGTAAAACGAAACATCATTTTTGTCAGGCATGTTTTCAGGAAAATACACCCTATCATAGGGACCTCCCTTCTGTAGTGGAAGCGGAAAATCATTTTTCGCCTGTGCCTTAATATTGGTTGATATGCCCGGAATCGAAAGTGCAATTAATAGTGCCAATGTTATTTGGATTGTACTTGCTTTCATTGTTTCCTCCTTTTTTAATAGCATTTTGTTTGTCATTGTGTTCTCTTGTCATTCACAATTTTTACTAATCCCCAACGTACATCTTCCGCCAGGTTACTAAATGGATACATTACGGTTCCGGTATAGCCGTTTGTTATAATATCAAATGCCCTCCGGGTCGATAAGCTGAAAACTGAAAAGTCGGGTGGTGGTGGTTCAAAACCTTTTGAAAAAGCCGTCCCCTTGCCATCTGTTCCATGACATTTTGAACAGGTTTCAGTATAGATTATCTGCGCCTCATTTGATGCTGAGTCAGGAATTTTAACTGCAATGGGATCGGGCAAACCTAAAATATGATGTTTCTTATCCAGGTAATCAATCAGGCTTTCTAACTTATACCTGTCGAATACAGTAAAATAAGGCATAGCAGAGCCTGAAACACCACCGGTGAGAATAGTGAGAAGATATGGCCGGGTGGTTCGGATAGCTGCCAGGTCTTCAGGAAGGATGGCAAGGTGTTTTGCTTCTGATCCGTTACCATCTACATTCTCCCCGTGACAAAAAGTGCAGCTTTTACTGTAAATCGTTTCTCCGTTATCATAGGTGGTTTTCAAATCGGATTGGTAGTTGTTAAGGGCTGCAATAGTATAGGGCTGCAATGTTTTTTGATAGGACACAGAATTTGACTGCAATTGCTTTTCAAATGGCATAAACTTTTTGTTCTGAATAAATTGCCGTGCCAAAAGCATTGGAATAATGATGAGCATTAAAAGAGGTACTCCTGTTCTAATACTTAAAGCATCCTTTTTATCCATAGTAAGATATATTATCCACAATAATAAAACGGCGATACCAAGGCCGGTAAATACCGAAACATTGGTAATAAAATCAGGTTTTTCCAATAACGTAGTGTAAAGAATTATCCCGAGAACAAACTGTATCAAAATTCCGGCAACGATCCATTTCAGCATGGCCTTTTTTTTCCTCGTTTCATCTTTTGTTGAAAAAAAATAATGAAACCCCGCGCCGAATACCAAAGAGGCTCCTATAACATGAAGGTATCTGAACAGCCAATGGTATGATATAGGGCCGCTAAGCCTATAACCGTTTTGTACGATCGCCATCCATTTGTCAGCGTTTTCGGCTGTCAGCAATACTGCCACGAATATTCCCGGTGCAGCAAGAAGAAAAATAAGGGCAATAACACCAAATGTGAGATGAAGATAATGATGAACATGATTTTTGTGTGCCAGCGCGTCGAAGGATAAGAACGCGATGATCAGGAACACAATAATTAAAATCCAATAAGGGGCAAAAAGATTAATTGCTGTAAAAAAGGGAACGCTGTACCCGATTTGAATTAACAACAAGGGCCCTACACCCAAAACTACTGCGAGACTTTTATGGGCAAGAAACGTTCTTAAAATCTCCTTATCCCATCTCGATTCAGATAGCTTTCCACCCCACCAGGCATCAACAAAATAATAAAGAGCAATAATAGCTGTACCTAACGTGAGAAGTACAAAAAGGATATGCAACGTAAACGTTGTGAACAGAAGCCCGTGCAGCCATTCATCGGGAAGGGGTTTCTTCAGCAGGATATCATGGAGACTATTCATTGTGAACCTCCTTTATTGGCGCAAAACGGGAAGGCGCCGCTATGTTGATTTTTTCATTTGATAGCTGATAAAGAAAACGGGCCATGGTCCTCCGTTCATCCTCTGTTCCTGAAAAAGGAGGCATAAAAGGAACCATCTCATGGGTATGCCCGATTATAACAAAAATTCCATCCTCTGGCCGCCCCTTGACCTTTGTTTTAATATCATTTATACCGCCTATAGTATGGCACATGGAACAATTCTGTGCAAATAGATAGGCGCCCTGTTTGATAACTTCAGGATTATCGGTTATCTTGTTGTACCAGTAAGCATTTTTCAGCATACCGTCTTTTTCTAAAAAAAGACTTTCATTTAGTAATACCTGGTTGGCATACATATAACCGGGCATCAGATAAGGCCCCCTGATAAATTCCCGCACCCGTTCAAATTCCATGACACATACTATACAGAATAATAGCGCCGGGATTATTAGAAATCTGGATGAAAAAACGGAACCTTTTAAAGCAAACAGGGCAAACAGTAATAAAATAAATATGCCAATGGCATTTATTATATAGAGAATTTCAGGCTGCTGTGAAAATCGGGAGTCGAGTATAGAAAAAATTGCATGGGTTTTGAATGTCGATGGAACAACATTAAAATACCAGATGGAGAATATGACTACTCCAATGAATGAAACCAGAAAAACTTTTCCGAACAAGTGCAATGCTTCTTTGCGAAAAACGGATTCCCTACGCGTAAAAAGAAGGAATGCCATTGAAAACGAGGCACCGAGAGCAAAAGCCATACTTGCTCTTAACAACAATTGAGGAATAAAACTTGGATTGAAAAATGCCGACCAGAAGCTTTTGTTCCATGGCCAGCCATCGGGTGTAAGCATGAAGCCTAATATGCCGGTAATCAGAAAAGCCGATGAAATTCCAAGAACTATATAGCTTGCGCCGAGATAAATATGCTTTTTTTTACTTTCGCCTGACCACTTATCCCATGTAAAGTAATAAATAAGAAGGACAATTACCTCTAATGCAAAGACTATCCATTCGGAAAACCACGGCCAGAAGAATATTCTCAGCATAGATCCTATACCGTTGGGGGAGATGGCGCTGGTAATAAACCAGATGCCTACACCGGTTACTGCTCCAATTCCTGTAATGATTATAATATTAACCATCAGAAATTCCTTTGCAAATTTTTCCCAATCACGGGAAGACTTTCTGAAACCGATGTATTCACTAATTACGATAATAGTTATTGCACCAATTGCCAGACCATGACTTATAATAACATGCAAAATGGCATCGAGTCCAATTGTCATGCCATTGCCTAAATATGGTATCTCATAAACGGGAAATTGCATATTCTCCTCCTATTTCTTTTTATTCACATAATGAGCTCTTGGCTGTTTTGAAACAAATTCTGCTACATCCAGTGCCTGTTCAGCAGTAAGGTATGGATTAGTCTTAGGCATATTGTTATAGGCAAAGGCTGCCAGGTTTTCGGGCTTGTTCATCCCGGCACCATCATTGAATGAGGCGCTTCCCCATAACGGAGGCGCTCTCAGAGTGCCCAGTCCGTTATTGCCATGGCAGATTGCACATTGTTGGGCAAAGACCTGTTTTCCATTTGCCGGGTCAGGCATATGGACACTTTTAATAAGCTCGATGCCCAGCCACGGTATTTTACTGTAGATCGGCAAACCTTTGGAAATCCATTGATAATAAGTAACTAAAGCAATCATTTCTTTGCTTTCAGGTGGTAAAGGTTTTCCATTCATGCTTTTTTCGAAACAGCTATTGGTACGCGAAATAAGATCGTTAATGCCTTTAGCCTGCTTTCTGTACTCAGGGTACTTTGTTGCTACTCCAACCAGAGAAAGACCTCCATTCCTGCCGCCTTCTGCAATTCCGCCCTTAAAATGACAGTTATTGCAGTCAAGCTCATTTCCGACGTATCCGGCTGCATATTTTCGTGTATCATCCATAATATTGTAACCGAGCATAACTGCGCCTTTTATGTCTGCAGGCGCATCCTGAAGCCGGGGAGGATTATAAGAAACAGTACCCCCGATTGGTTTTTTTTCCAGGGCAGATGTTTCGATGCCCCTGGCATTGCTGAAGTTAATGAATCTGCTGAAAACAAGCATGAAAACAGCACCAACTATTGCAAATGCAATGATGAAAGCTAAACTGAAAAATATCTTGTTTTTCTCCATTTTTTAACCCTCCTATTGGAACTTGTTTCAATTTAAAGATCATTCAAAACTATACTGCTTCAAATACTGTAAATCAGATAAACAACAAGAAAAATGCCGACTGCCAGGACTGATAGGGTGAGCAATGCATCAAGTATTGACGATGGTTGCCAGGTATCTTCGTCTATTTGTTTTTCAACCTTCTTATACCTGATAAATGCGAGAGCTCCCATCAAAGCGCCCAAACCGACAAGGAATATTCCAACAATTGACGAATATCCGTGAGAAGGAGGCAAAGCTTCTCCAATAGTTGATTTTCCCAAAATAATCGCCATCTGTTTCATAAACAAGGCAAACTTTTCGACCACAAAACCGAAGGCCATTATTCCAATGCTGGTCCGAATCCATGCAAGAAATGTCCTTTCATTTGCCATGTGAACACGGCGATTGCGAACTTTTTCCAATGTTTTATCTTCTGTTATCTCTGACATATAGCTATCTCTCTTTAAATGTGTTTTCAAGGATGAATTTGCACATAACCCTCCTGCATAAGTTGGATTAAGCGTCCAATTGCTCCACTGTGAACTTTTACACCCGGCAACAGATCACCATTAAGCCAATGATGATTTTCCATTGAAACCGCACACACTTCTATCTGTACTCCCTGCTTTATCAGTTCGGAAATAAGATCCTTGTAAGGGTTACCTTTACTCACATTGCGATATGCATTGTAGGCTTTATCATTCAGTGGCATGTAAGATGCATCACCGTGGAAGATACCGATAATCTGACCCTTGGTTGCCTGTTCCTTGAAATGGTCAGACAGGACCTTCATATATTTGATACCAATAGGCATATCACCGGCAAATGCAAGGTGATCCATATTAAATACTACATACGATTTTTCTTTCAGCACTATCGGAATATCGATATGAATTTCGTGCCCGGCTTTGTCTTTGTTCATTTTATGATCTCCTTTATTATTAATAGGTTCTGTTATCTCTCACATATGGGTATATTCGAGGTTAACTATCTGGCTTTCCAAAAAGGTCTACCGTGTACCAGGTAAATCTATTAATCATTTCTTCAGCAACGCATATTTGGTTATCAGTGTTCCCCGATTATTTGCTTTTTCGCAACTGATTAGAGATAATTCGATGTCGAGTTCTTCCTCTATTACAAAATTGCCCCCTGTTCCGAAGATCCTGGGTTCAATCGTGAGCCATAATTCGTCAACCAGTTGTTCTTTTAAAAACGAAGTGGCGACATGAGGTCCACCTATCAGCAGCATATTTTTATAACCCTGCTCATCCAAACGTGCAGAAAGCTGTGCCGGTGATTTATCCGAAAATTCAAGCTGTCCGGTCACTTCCAATTCCTTGATCTTTGCCGGTTCTGATGTCATAACTATAAAATAATGGTTTACGGAAGGTTTAATCCGGTGTGCATTGTATGTATTGCTACCCATAACAATGAGCCTGGATTCCTTCCATATCATTCGAAAATACTCCTGGTCTTCTTTCGATGACCATTTTCGCACTAAAGGATCGCCCCATTTGGTTACTTTACCATCCAGTGAGGCTACAAAAATAAGTGTGGTTTTCATTTTTTAAAATTTCAAATGGACTAAGACTATTTTTTAAATATTCATTCATGGGATTAAAACCTTAGAGTTAAGCCTCCACCTGCACCAAAACGGTTATCGAAGCTGGCCATCAAAGAAAAATTCTTTGTGAGCATGTATTCAAGCCCGGCATTCCAAACAATTTCCTTTTCGAAATTTGTATCTGGCGAAAGATTGTTGATCCAGCCGAAGTCAATTCGATATTCATAGTATCCAAATGCGAACAACCGTGGAAACAACATCAAGTCCCGGCCAATTCCGATCCTCGGCCTTAACTCGTTATCAATACGTAGATCCAGATTAAACATGTATGGGGTAAACCACCGTATTCCAGCCACGGCAGTGGTCTTAATATCGTTAAGACTGTTTGGATTGGCATTTTCCATGTTCACACCGGCAAATACACGGAAATAATCGTACAAATAGCGTTCATAAGTAAATTCAGCCTCCATGTTTTGGTTCCAGCCATATTCGGCATTTAGGTTAAACTGGTTTCTAATGTTGGATGAAACCAGGTTCAACGCTGTTTTATGTGATGCAATATCAGCTAATCCCCATGTATAATAACGATTCGTTTCATGAACGAACTTATTCAATGGATACCCTTTCAACCTGGGATCACGGGGCGTATCATAACTGAATATCCGGGCCATGCCACTCATCATGTGATAAAGCACATGGCAATGGAAGAACCAATCCCCATATTCCTCCTGTCCATAAAACTCAATAGTAACTTGTTTCATGGCAGGTACATTAACCGTGTGTTTAAGCGGTGAGTAATCCC
>JBBRYZ010000161.1:0-8497 GCA_038237165.1 Bacteroidales bacterium
AGTTTTGCATGGCTTTTCTGCGTCATGCTTACATTCCATCTGGTTATTAATAACGAAAAGAAGGACAGGATAAAAATTATCACTTTGTGGGCACTGACTTTGATAACGATCTATATTTCAAAAGAATTTCTTTTCTTTCAAACCGAAGAAGTGCTCCTGAAGTTCCCTT
Source organism: Bacteroidales bacterium (assembly GCA_038237165.1). GTDB lineage: Bacteria > Bacteroidota > Bacteroidia > Bacteroidales > UBA4417 > UBA4417. The sequence goes on from JBBRYZ010000161.1 coordinate 170, forward strand.
TTTCGGATATAAATACCGGTGAGCAGCAGTTACTTTTTCTTGCAGGCATTCTTTCACTTCTGCCACTAATTGCCAGTATTAAGTTCAGTATGCCCGGTAAATTCAGAATTTCGGATCATGCGAAAGGACTTATCACAATATTTGTAGTGGTTATGGCTCTTTCCTCAATTGGATTTCAACGTTTTGATATTAAATTAAAGCAGTACTTCCATGTTGAAAAATTGTTTTATCAAAATAAATTTGAGGAAGTAATTGCTTATAATATAGCAAATCCATCTTCCAATTCTTTGACGATCTTTTTGAATAATATAGCGTTATGTGAAACGGATCAACTGAACGATTTGCTCTTTCATTTCAGGCAAAGTACAGATGGTAATACGCTATTTCTGAAATGGGAGATGGAAGGAGAGGTACTTAAACGAGGTGGGTATTTTTATTACACAATTGGAATGGTGAATGAGGCACACCGCTGGGCTTTCGAGAATATGGTGATGAAGGGTCATTCACCCGAAGGGTTAAAAATGCTGATCAGGACCGAATTGATTAATGGTAATTATAAGATGGCATCCAAGTATATTGCATTACTAAAGAATACCTTTTTCTATGCAACGGAAGCTAAAGCATTTGAAAATCTACTGTTTAATGATAAGGCCATTGAGGAAAACATGGAGTTTGGTGAAAAAAGACGAGGCCGGATTGAAACAGATTTTTTCGCAATCACTGATAATGCAAATGTCAATATTGAAAGAATACTGGCTAATGATTCGCTGAACAGAAAGGCTTTTGAATATAAAATGGCATTTCTTCTGCTAAAAAAGGATTATCAGCATATTACAGATTTCCTTCCTCAATTTGAAAGGCTTGGATTTAATAAAATTCCCGTGCATATCGGAGAAGCAGCGATTGCATTTGCGACCTTAAACAGCAAACCTTTACCCGTGTTAAGAAGACTTTCGATCGATCCTCAAACAGAACCCCGGTGGACGCAGTTTCTTCAGACTTTTCAGGCAAAGGGCAATAACCTTAAAGCGGCAGAGCCTGCCTTGCGAACTAATTTCAGTAATACCTTTTGGTATTACTCGTTTTATATGTAACCTGATTTCCAAATAGGGGAGTGCGCAAATATATTGGGGATAGTGTGGCTCAATACCGGTTAACGTCCCGGAAAGCTGAATGTAAAATAAGTTACACTGGGTTTCACAGGGTATAGCACAGATTTTCATAGTTTAGTTTTACTTTACAGCGTCAAATCGGTTGCCGAAAAACATTGTGTAACACTGCATGAACTCTATGAAACATTGTGTAGCTTTTTCTTTAAATTATATAAAACCAATAAATGATTGTATTTCCTTGTCATATGGCATGTCATTTATGATTTTAAAACGCAAAGAAAACCCCTCCGTTTTGCAGAGGGGTTTTAAGATTGTATAAACTTTGAATTATATTAATATCCAGGATTCTGAACAAGCTGAGTATTTTTGTTCATCTCATCACGCATAATTGGGAAGAAATAGCATTTGTTATTCCATGCCCTTGCATCACCAGGTGTTTCTTTTTTGGCAAAAGTCGGAACACTCCAGGTTGAACCATCAGGTTGTCTGTAAGCGGCAACAGTTGCTGAAGATGTATTGTAACTTACATCGACAGAGGAAGTCTGTTTATAAGCGACTGATCCAATCAACCAACGGCGAACATCCCAGAAACGTTGATCTTCGAAAGCCATTTCAACACGACGTTCGTGACGGTAAGCCTGACGTAACGCATCACCGGCTAAAGCTGGCAAATCGGGTTGACCAGCACGTTTGCGTATCATGTTAATGTAAGTGCGCGCTTCAGCATCCTGACCCAGTTCAATACAAGCCTCGGCGTAGTTTAATAGGACTTCACCATATCTGAGGTGTTTAAACGGAACATCCTGCTTTACATACTGAGGATCAACCGAAGGATCAACATATTTACGTAAATAATAACCTGTTTTACCACCGTTCCAGTCTTCAATTGGGCCTGAACGTGTATCCAAGCCAGCTTTTATCATAGTTGTACCATTATAAACGTATCCTACCTGAATTTTGCTGAAGGGATCAATCTTTAATGCGTCGTCCGGACGTTTTCTCCATTGTACGCCTTCGTAAAGAATAGAAGCATATAAACGGGCATCGCGTTTGAGATAAGGATTCGCCTTTTGAACAGGATTAGTCCAGTCGAATTTGCTTCCGTCTTTCATTTCATAGTCGTCAACGAGATCACCAAGTGGTGTATTGTTACCCCAGTTATGGTAGCCATTAGGCCCGCAATACAATGCAGGATTGTATCCATCCCAGTCCTCATCTGTTTTTGGCGTAAAGAATTGCAAAAGGATATCTTCGCTTGATCCTTTGGAGGTAAACAATTCAACAAAGTTTTGAGCTACAGAATCAGTTGAAGCAGGAGATGCTTTATATAAACTGTAAGTTCCCAGATCAATAACAGCTTTAGCAGCAGTCTTGGCAGCTGTCCACCGGGCAGTTGCATCGCCTCCAACGTAACCTAGTAATTCAGGTTTAGCAAATCCGGCAGTCGCAACACTGTTTTTTGCAGAATTATGCAAATCGCTTGCGGCATAGAGTAAAACTCTCGCTTTAAATGCCAAAGCAGCCCCTTTTGTTACACGACCATTATCCGTAGCATCGGCATAACTTGCGGGTAAATTCATGGCAGCTGAATCGATCTGTCCTACTACATATTTAATGCACTCATCGTATGTATTTCTTGGAACTGTGAACTCGTCTTTTAATCCGTAAGCTTTCGTAATAATCGGAACGCCACCATAAAGATTCGTCAGATAGAAATAGGTCCATGCACGCATAAAATAAGCTTCACCCTTTAATCTGGGCACCATGGCCTGTGGATCATCCACCACATTTTTAATATTGGCAAAGAAGATGTTAGCGCGCCGAACATTCATATACAAAGGCGCCCAACGATAATGCAATGTATGCGGTGTAGCCCAGTCTACTTGCCAGCCATAAAGACCATCGGAGGTCATCAAGCTCTTATTGAAGTTAAGTACATCCCAGTCGGGAGTGAAAAAAGATTCGTCTGAGTAATCCGACAGGCGCTCGATAGAAAACGGGAAACCCAATGCATTACGATACATGCTGTTCACAAACGTTTCAGCAAGGGAAGGATCAGTCCAAACTGCAGTTTCGGAGTAGTCTCCAAGTGGTTGTTTATCCAAAAAATCGGCTGATTTTGTACAGGAGAACAGTGTTGAGATGATTGTTGCAATCATCAATAGATTGAATATCTTTTTCATTTTAATTCTTTTTAGAATGTTAAAGTTAAACCACCGGTAATAACTCTTTGCGGAGCATATGAAGTTCCTCCTTCTACTTCAGGGTCGATCAATTTTTGTTTCGACAAGGTAAGTAAATTTGATCCGTTAACATATAAACGAAGGCCTTCAATACCAAGGGATTTATTAACACTGGATGGTAAATTATATCCCAGTTCAAAGTTCTTCAAACGGGCATAATTCATGTTCTGAAGCCAAAAGGTATTTTGCTGACTTCTCCAGTATTCTTCGTCGCGGTTCCATGTTCTTGGGAAAGCAGAGACCGTGTTTTCAGGTGTCCAGCGATTGTCTGCATATAATTTGTAGTAGTTACCGATTTCACCCGATTCCGGGTTGACATACTGGACAGATCCCGTTGAACCCTGGAAAAGCATAGACACATCGAACTGCTTAAATCTCAGGTTAATCGTAAGACCACCAACAAATCTTGGAAAGTTATTCTTCTCATTCATAACTTTGTCTAACCCGTCGATTACCTTATCGTCATTTACATCTTTAAAAATAACATCGCCAGGCTGTGCACCTGCCCAATGAGGATACGCAGCGACAGCTGCCGCATCTTTAAAAATACCGATTGCCTGATAATACAAGGATGAACCCATTGGTCTTCCTGTAGATTGTTGATAATCAGGAATACCTGGTGTTTCATCCCAGAATACAATTTTGTTTTTCGAATAACTACCATTTACAGAAACATCATATTGAAAATCGCCCGACTTGCCGTTGTAACCTATTGTCGCTTCAATTCCGCGGTTTTGAACCTTTCCGATATTTTCAGGAGGCAAAGTAAGACCTGTAGAACTTGGAATTGAGGCATTCCGTTTAATAAGGATCTGAGAACGGATATTGTTGAAATAATCAGCCGAAATTGACAATTTACTATTAAACAAAAGCGCGTCAAATCCAATGTTGGCCTGATTGGCTACTTCCCATGTAACATTCGGGTTTGGTATTTTTGTCTCATTTAAGAGCTTGGAATCTGTTGAGCCAAATACATAAGTTTTGCCACTAAGATATCCGTAAGTTGCGAGATATTGATACTCATCAATCCGGTCATTCCCGGTTTGACCCCACGATCCACGAATTTTGAAGTCATTAATAAGGGAAATATTTTCTTTCCAGAAAGCTTCTTCCGAAATACGCCATCCGGCAGAAACGCCCGGGAAGAAACCAAATTGCTTTGTTGTCGGGAATTTATAAGAACCATCGTATCTCCAAACAAATTCGACCATATACTTCTTGCTTAGGTCGTAATTAACGCGGCCAAAATAACTCAGAATAGCACTCTGGCTTGCCGAACCACTATTTGACATATATTGATCCTCAGCACCGGCAAATAATTGATCAACAGCAGGAGAGATGTAATTTTTTCGGAATGCGTTGAAAATATCTCTTTGTCCGTTTCGTCTTTCTGTACCTGCCATTACTTTAATGGTGTGTTTCTCTGCAAATGTTTTATCATAAGAAGCATAGGCATTTATAGTAATTGTCTGTCCGTCAGCCATGTCTTCTGATAGCTGTGGAGCGTCCAGACCTCTTTTCCCTTTCGTAGTAACATGGTCAGCATTTCCATCCCATGTGTAAAGGTACCAGGGAGTTTCGAATTTTTTATGAAACTGAAATGCTTTGTCAAAAGAGGCGTTAGCGGTAACTGATAGGCCACTTACCCATGGAATCACAATAACGGTGCGTAAATTACTTTCGAGAATATATCTTTTATCCATGTCATATCCTGTAGCTGCAGTTGATGTAACGGCTGGGTTATCACCATATTCAATATCTGGACCCGGATCACCATTGGGCCAGTAAGCAGGCATATTTGGTTTACCACGCATCAGCATTCTGAAAATAGAACTGGCTGAACGCGTAGGATAATTCCTCAATTCTTCTCTTCCTGAAACATCAAACGCAATATTGATGTATTTATTTATCTTGCCATCGATGTTAGTACGGAAATTGTATTGTTTATAATTGGTTGCACTGTTTTTATAATTGGCATCCTGGTACTGTGCACCTAAAGCAATGAAATATTTCATATTTTCAGTTCCACCCGAAATAGAAGCATTTTGCTGATTTTGGCTCGACCAAGGTTTAAATACTTCATTAAACCAATTGGTATTTGGATGTCCCCAGGGGTCTGATCCATCGGTGTATTTCGTCAGATCGTCCGCTGAATACTTTTGAAAACGACCAAGTGATGGGGTCTTATAATAGGCAATTTCGTTCAGCATGGTAGAATACTGGGTCGCGTCAGCCATTTCAGGTACACGTGTAGGTTGGTTGAAACCCGTGTTCATGTTTATTGTAACTTTGGGTTTTCCAAGTGCACCACGTTTGGTGGTTATCAAAATTACACCATTGGCAGCTTCGGCGCCATAAATAGCGGCTGAAGCATCTTTTAAAATGGTAACACTTTCGATATCCGCCGAGTTGATACGTTCCATACTACGGTTTGCAATACCATCAACTACAATCAGTGGATTGTTATCTCCCAGTGTATTACCGCCCCGAATTCGCAGCGTAGAGCCATCATTACCAGGTTCACCGCTTCTTGTAACAGAAGTCAAACCAGGCAGACGACCTACAAGGCTATTGGTTAAATTGACTGCGGGCGATTTCTGTATTTCAGCACCTTTGGCTGAAACGGCTGAACCAGTTGCGGTTACTTTCTTCTGTGTGCCATAACCAACAACAATAACCTCTTCCACACCCAAAATCTCTGTTTTCATCGTCACATCGATCACCTTTTTCTGTCCGATCGCGACTTCCTGTGGTATCATACCCACAAATGAAAAGATCAAAAGTTGTAAATTTGCAGGAACATTAAGACTGTACTTTCCATCCATGTCAGTAACAGTTCCGGTAGTAGTTCCTTTTACAACAACTGAAACCCCGGGAACAGAGGCTCCACTTTCGTCAGAAACTTTTCCGGATACTAACTTTTGTTGGGCAAAGGCCATACCGGTCATGAAAAACATAAGAAGTACCAGAGATAGTAACTTTCTGGTAAATTTCCCCTTAGGTAGAAAAATCTGATTTTTTAGTTTCATAAATACATAAACTTTAAGATTAGTAAATAAAATGATAAGAACGCTTGTTTGTTTGTCTTATTGTTACTTTGTTGAATTGATGTGTTAAATGCTTATGGTTTAGTGTTTAGTAGTAATGTTTTCCTTGTATTGCCATATGCATTTTAGTAGTAAGCATCAAAACAATTATTTATAGAAATCTTTGAGGTTCAGGATCATCAACAGTTTCAATAATGCTGTTAATGTTTATCCGGTATTTCTCAACACAGCTACTCAATCTTACTAAAGCGTGGTGGCTGCTCCCTGATACAGGTGAGATTTACACCTGTATTTAAAAGTTAAAAAATTTTGCTCAGTTCATATACCGCATTTTAGTTAATTCGAAAATAAAGGTGCACAGCAACATGCTTTAGTTGTTTTGTAAGTGTGCAATTTATTGAAAAAAAGATTTTTAAGTCCTGTTTTTTTTAAATTTTTTAATGATTTTTATTTTTAACTTATTAATTACAACAATCAAAAACTGACATTTTTACTGGTGGGTACTGGTTGGTACAAATGTATACTAATTAGATTTCTCTGGCATCGAAAAGGAAATGTTTTACAACATGTTTTTTAACAAGTAATAACATTTTTTCGTACTAAACTAAAAAGTTAAATCAAAAAAGCCCATTATTACTTTGCTTCGGTAATTTCGATAACGGCACTCGTTAAATCGCTGTTGTTCGGCAACGAAAGGCCTATTTTCATCAGGTAATCGCCCGAAAAAGTTTTGCCTTCTGCCATAAAACGGCTCCGGCCATTGGGCATTTTGTTGATTTCTTCCATCCGGTAATTTTTGTTGGCGTCTAAGCCTATTAAACGTACCGGACTAAACTGTCCGAACGCGCGAGGATGAAGCGAATAGGAAAACAGTATCGATTTACTCTTATCCACAGATGTATACATCAGAACGGCCCGCTCTTCTTCGTATGGCGAAACGAGGCGGTACAAATCTCCCTTCCAGATAAGATCCTTCAGACGGTTGTAATTCTGCACAGCCTCTTTGCTGAATTTTAGTTCAGCTTCTGTCATCTCTTTTACCCGGATGTCGTATCCCATTTTGCCCATCATGGCCACATCGGTTCTGAATTTCAGGGTCTGCTTGCCCATTGACGTGATGTGATTACAGGACGTGATACTCGGGAAGAAATAGGAATATCCCCATTGGATAAAAACGCGTTCGTAAGCATCGGTATTATCACTTGGCCAGAATTCAGTGAAATATTTCAGGGCTCCATAGTCGGTTCTGCCTCCACCACCAGAACAAAGCATAATGGGTAATTTTGGATATTTTGCGCGCAGACGTTCCATTACCCGGTAAAAGCTTCGTACATATTCAATCTGTACATGCGACTGATTGTCTTTGAGATAGGCTGAATAGGTATTGGTCATCATCCGGTTACAATCCCATTTGATAAAGGCAATTTTGGGATTTTTGGTCAGCATGTCATCTACCAATTTATATACAAACTCCTGAACTTCGGGATTTGTTAAGTCGAGAACAAGCTGATTGCGGTAATAGTGTTCGTCGCGATTGGGGAGTTTAAGAATCCAGTCGGGGTGTTTTTCGTACAATTCACTTTTAGGATTTACCATTTCGGGTTCGATCCAGATACCGAATTTTACCCCTTTTGCTTCCGCCTGTTCAACCAGATATCCCAGTCCATGAGGTAGTTTGGTGGTTGTCTCCTGCCAGTCGCCCAAACCTGCGCGATCATCTTTACGGGGATACTTGTTTCCAAACCAGCCGTCATCAAGCAGGAAGAGATCAACTCCTAATTCTTTTGCCCCTCCGAATAATTCGGTCAGTTTACTTTCGTCAAAATCAAAATAAGTTGCTTCCCAGTTGTTTAGAAGCGTTAACCTGCTTCCGTTGCCATCGAGCACCCCATAATTTCTTGCCCAGGAGTGGAAATTGCGGCTTGC
>JBBRYZ010000162.1:0-8496 GCA_038237165.1 Bacteroidales bacterium
CCCGAAGGTTTCGATCCAATGTAAGAATAGTAAATTATAAACAGGTAACTGATTAAAGGAATAACTATTGCCAGTGCCATGCTGTGCGTTTTGTCGGAAATCATTCCCATTATGGGTGTCCATACAGCACCTCCGATAATCGCCATAATGATCATGGAACCACCAAGTTTGGTATTGGGTCCCAGTCCCTTTACTCCTAAAGCAAATATAGTCGGAAACATCAGCGACATAAAGAAACTGGTTGCAACTAATGCCCATCCACCGATAATTCCGGGCATAACTATAGCAATCGCACATAATGCTACATTTATAACGCTGTATAAACCCATCAGCTTATTGGGGGCTATACGTTTCATAAGTGCGGTGGCAACAAAACGGCCAATGCCGAAAGCAAGAATAGAGATGAAAAGCAAAGCTCCTGCTTCTTTCTCCGATTTCTGCAAATAGTCTTTGAGATACTGAATCATGAAACTCCATGTACCGACCTGAGCGCCGACATAAAAAAACTGAGCAGCAATTCCTTTTAAAAAATGCGGATAATGCAGTAATTCCGACAACTTTCCTTTTTCACTGCTATTGGAACCTGTGTTTTTTTTCTCAACCGGGAATTTTGTTCTCCACAACAAAAATGCCCACAACAGAATGATGCCTCCAATCACCAGGTAGGGCGGACCAACCCGCATAATTTCATCGTGGAGGTAAGCCTGGTATGTTCCTGCATTTTTCATGGTTTCAATCTGGCCGACTGATAATTCGGTTCCTGATAAAATGAATACTGTGCCAATAGTTATACCCGTCAAAGACCCCAGCGGATTAAAGGATTGAGAGAAATTCAGCCTGCGTTCAGACGTTGCAGGATCGCCTAATACCGATATAAATGAATTCGAGCCGGTTTCGAGAAAAGCAAGGCCGCTTGCTATTATAAAAAGGGCAAAAAGAAAAAACCCATACCTGCCGGAACTTGCAGCAGGCCAAAACAGGAAACACCCTGCCGCAAAAAGCAGCAATCCGATGATAAGCCCTGTTTTGTAGTTGTATTTATCCATAATCAGCGCCGCGGGCAAAGCAAGTAAAAAATAGCCCATGTAAAATGCCGATTGAACCAGACCGGCCTGTAGCCGCGAGAGTTCGAATGACTTCATAAATTGAGGAATGAGTATATCATTCAGGTTATTGGGTAAAGCCCAGAGAAAGAAAAGTGCTGTTACCAAAATGAAAGGAAGCAAAGTTTCCCTGCTTACTATTTTGTGTTTTTCGGCCATAAATTTTGCTTTATAAAGTGTTTTTCCTCCTGATCCTGATCTTCATAGCTCCTTCAACCGGTGTATCCGAAACCAGGATTATATATCCACCGCCACCCGCGCCGGAAAGTTTCCAGCCCCAGGCTTTATCTTTATATTGATCAATGGTTCGTATAATATCCTCATCTGCCATATGCGGGAACATGGCGATCTGGGCTTCGAACGATCTTTTGAATGCTTTTCCGAAAGCCGCCGTATCCTTTTTCAGGATTGCATTCCAGCATTCTTCGGCTGCATCCGAAAGTGCTTTGGCTCCTTCTTTATTAATATTGGTGTTCAGAAGCGGACTGTAAGAATTTACCCGCGGTCCAAGTGTGACCAGGTAAAGGCAGCTTTCGAGCCAGTTAAGAATATCTTCTTCATCAACGGTTGTAATTTTTTCGGGCCAATAGGTGTCGTTGTAATCCAACTTATTAAGACAAGGAAGCACAATGCCAAGAGAATCCTGCGATCCAGAAACATCTTTTGTTCCCGGCGGATTCTCGAAACTAAATAACATCCTGGCTAAATGTTCGGCATCACCATGAGGTATTTCGTTGTGCCACAATTCAATGGCTTTGCGCCGGGTACTCGACGACATTCCGCTACGGTCGTTAAATTCAACGGTTGGCTCAATGCTGATAGTGAGTACCGGGCCAGGATGAAACCTGGATACAAAGGGCTGATCGAGCCATCCGCCAGCCAGATCGATCCGGAAAGGAATGGTGCATTCAGTCCGCAGCATGGTAGTTGATCGTACCGGCAGATCGGCATGAGGAATTCGTTTCAGGATATGGTATTCTATGCCCAAATCCTTACACAGGATTTGTTTTGCCGGTGTGTGTCCGTCTTCGTTCACCACAAATATATCCGGTTGTATATCCTGCAATTCATTTTCGAAATCAATATATCCCCAACCCGAATTAACCAGGCATTTTTTTACACAAGCCAGCGAATCAATCATATATTTGCGCTCGTCCTGTGTATTGACCGGATAGCGCCCTTTGAGCTGGAAAACATTTTCGTCGGCGCCAATACTTACATACAGTTCGCCAAAGGTTGCAGCTTCCTGCATAAAAGCAACATGTCCGCTATGCAGCATATCGAAACATCCTGTTACAAATACCTTTTTGCCTTGCTTTGATTGCAGCGTATTTAGTGTTTCGGTATGAAAAACCTCTTTCATGGCTGCCGGCAATGTTTCGGATTTAAAAACCCTTGCAAAAATTTCGAGCAGGAAAGAATGATCATCTGATGGTGAAGTTTCAAGGTAAATATAGAGGTTCGTCAGTCCTTTGAATATTTTCAGTGATTTTAAATCATATGTAGTGCCCCAGAAATCAATATCGCCAAAATGTTGATCAGGTGCAATGTCTGGCATATCTGTAGGAGCGGGAAGAATATATGCAAACCGGAGAGTTTTTTCTTCAGTTGGAGCAGTAACTTCATGACCGAACCAAAGTGTGATTTCTGTCCACCACTCATTTTCTTTCCTCAACTCAAGAGGTTGCTGCATCATATCGGTTAGTTTCCACCATTCGCGGGTAGTTTCATCAGTGCCAATGGCTTCAATATCAGCTTTGTAATTGGTTCCTGTATAAGCCATATGGCTGAACAAAATGCCATTATGCAGAAAAATGGAATAGTTGCTGATATTGGAACGACTGATACGATCTAATACTCCTGGGAAAGTATGCTTATGCAACGCAATATACTGTTCTTCAAATTCCTTCTTCAATCCGATAATGCTTCCGGTAGTAAGCCCTCTTACTTTGCTCATGTTTTTTATAAGGTATTAATGCTCTTTCAGAAAAAGATCAGAGCTTGGTTATCCTGCAAACATATCCGCCACCGGCAGCCAGTTTCAGATTCAGGATGCTTTTACTTGTAACTGTAAATGTTTCCGAAGCATAATCTTCCGCACGGTGATCTGCGTTAATTCCGTCCTTGAAAATTGTCACCGAATACTTTCCTTCATCCAGGAAATTAAGCGGGATATCGAAACTTCGGGGAGCAAAATCTGTCATTGATCCTAAAAACCAGTCGTTTCCATGTTTTCGGGCAACCGTTACATAATGGCTTATGGAAGCAGTGATACACTTGGTTTCATCCCAGGTAACCGGAATTTTTGAAAGAAAAGATAAGCATTCGGGTTCTTTCATATAATTTGTTGGATTGTCGGCCAGCATCTGCAACGGGCTTTCAAAAACCACATATTTCGCCATTTCATGGCATCTTGTACCCATACTCATTGGCTCGGAGTAGTTGATGGTAAACGTTTTTTTATTTTCGTTGTGCATGGCACCAGGCGTATAATCCATAGGGCCTGCAAACATCCTGGTAAAAGGCAAAGTGCAATCATGCACAGGTGTGATGTCTTTCGACCATTTTGTATTTTCGAGGCCTTTAACTCCTTCACGGGTAAGGGCATTAGGATAAGTGCGGCTGAAACCGGTTGGCTTATAAGCGCCGTGAAAATCAACAAGCATATGATAACGGGCAGCGGTTTTGGCAACTCTTTCGTAGAAATTAACCATGGCCTGATCGTCGCGGCAGAGGAAATCTACCTTCAAGCCTACACAGCCCCATTTTGCAAATTGCGCAAATGAAGATTCAAATTTCTCTTCCAGCGCCCTTCCTGTCATCCAGAGAATAATGCCCACATTCTTTTGTTTAGCATAATCAAACAAGGCTTCCATATCCATATCCGGATTTATCTCTTCGAGGTCTTCGGGCTTCGACCATCCTTCATCGAAAATTACATATTCCAGTTTGTTGGCCGAAGCAAAGTCGATATAATATTTGTAAGTATCCGTGTTGATGCCGGCTTTGAAAGGAACACCTGAAATATTCCAGTCGTTCCACCAGTCCCAGGCAACTTTACCAGGTTTTATCCATGAAGTTTCAGTAATCTTACAAGGACTTCCAAGCCTGTAAGTAATATCGTTTTCGAGCAGCCGGGCTTCGTTTTCGGCTAATCCAAAAGCCCGCCATGGAAATTCGCGGGTGCCCGCGGTTCGAGCAATATAGTTTTTGCGGCTGGTGATACCATAATCCCGGTCTGTTTTTGGTTTCATCTCATCGACCACTTTAGGGAATACCCCCGAAAACGATCCATCACCCTTATCGCTGCCAAGCAGGTAAAGTCCCGGGTAATCCAGCAGGTCGCTTTCGGTGAATGCGGCAATGATTCCGTTGGTTTTGCGGAATACTGCGGGTAAAATTCCCATTTGTGTACTCTTTATTGAACCGGCCTGTTGGCAGGTGTAAAAACGTTCGGAGTGCGACACGAAATTATCCTCATCGCCGTAATATACTGAATCGGCTGTAGCCATATTGAGGTTTACCAGTTCATTATCAACTGTAATCGAATCGGCGAAACGGGTCATCAGCCTCCAGGCAACACCGTCGTTATAAGCACGCAGTTTGATGCCATACTTTCCTTTAAACCAGATTTCTTTTTCGTTGTATATGTTCGGAATAATACTGCGCTTTTCCGCCACTGCCGGAATTATTTCTGTATTTAATTTTCGCCTGATAACTTTTCTGCGGACGGGATTCAGGAATGCCTCAGGATATTCGCTGATATTCATCGAAACCTGTGAAGGCGCCATTACCTGCTTATTGTTAAAGTAAACTGAGATCATCAGCATTTTTGAAAAATCAAGACGGATTACAGACTTTCCGTCGGGTGAAGTAACAATAATCTCTTTAGTTGATGTTGCGGAGGCACTGAATGTTAGAGAAATTGTTAATATTAAGAAAATCAGCAATCTGTGTGTTTGTTTACTCATATTTTTGTGATTTATAGTGAAACAAATAAATTGAAGCGGTTTTTTAAATTCCAGATTCCTATTGTTTACTTCAAAGGTGCAATCACCTTTGCAATCTGTTCGCCTATGCCGATTTTATAGCCTTCGGAGAAATAAAGCAGGTTGCCTTTTTTATCAGTAATTACAATAACCGGAAGATTTTCGCTGCAATTGTGCTTTTTTAACCGGCTGACTTCAGTCAGCAATTTCGCTCCTTTATCGTATGCAAATTTACTTTGCGAAGGAAGGTTTTTGAAATTATCAGTTTTGAATGAATGGCTCACTTTTTCACTGGCGAACAGGAAAGTAATTCCGCCGCCCCATTTTTCGATCAGCTCTTTCACTGCGGGAATATCGGCCATTACGTGTTTCGATGGTTCTTTATCCGGATCGATCCAAACCAGAATTGCTCCCTTGCTGTCAGACAGGCTGCTGAGCGTTAGTAATTTATTGGTCGAATATTGGCTGAATTTATAAGAAACGGGGTTTATTTTTGCCCAAGGCACGGCAGGTGCAAAATCCTGCCTGATTTCCACTTTTACATCAGTTGTTACGTTAGCGGGAATCTCAAAAAAAGTAGCAGATGAAAGTACACTGCCATCGGCTTGCCGGTTACCGGTTACCAGCAAGTATTTCCCGGCTTCGACTTCCGTTTTAGCATCAAATTCGCTGATTTTCAGACCGTAATCAAATTCGAGCGTGCGGTAAACTCCGGCGTTGTATCGCGCAATTGTAAAGTTAACCGCATATTTCGGATCAAAAGTCACATTGGTATTTACAAAATGCACAAATCCTTTTTCGGTAATATTTTCAGTTACGGGTTCAAAAGCTACATTGTGCCATTCGCTTCCATCGTAATACTGGGGAAGGCTGCTTGCGGGATTGATTCGTGCCGCAAGTCCGAAGCTGCGACAAACAGCTACGAAAAATATATCGCGCGAGCGTTTGTCGGCAATCTTTAATTCAAAAACGCCTCGGGGCGAAAGTGGCGCCCGCGAATGCAGATTGGCTGTATTGTCAATTTTAATGTTAGTCTTGATCCAATCAACCAGCACGTTAATATCTTTTTTTAACTTGATGCCAAAATCAGGACTGAACTGCTGTTGCAAAAATGCCCGCCAGGGAAGCATCATTTCGTCGGCGATACGTCCGTTTAAGATGTTGTTGGCAAAGAATTCCTTATTCTGAACAGGCACCACTCCGACAGTGTTTAAAGTATTTAAAAGATGGTCTTTCAGAATTTCTGCTTTTGTGTCGCGCAGGTCTTTTTCGGAAATTGCGTCAAGAAGGTAAATGGCCCATGCTTTTTGCTGAGTTGGGGTCTCTGAAATAAAATCAGCAATTTCCTTCCAATTGCCATAACTTTTCTGAAAGATGGGTTGGAGTTTCTCGGCACTTAGCCCCTGATCAGCAGCAAATTTTGCTACCCATACAGAATCTTTAAACGTTGACATGTATAGCGTGCGGATGGAGTCTTCCTGCTGCAATCTCATTGTATTATGATCGCGGTCTTTTTGAGTAACCTTTGTAGGAAGCGGCGTTTTTTCAACCGGGGGAATAAAGTCAAATTTCTCGAATGATGCTGGTTGGTGTTTATCAGTAATTACAACGCTTACCGAATCCATTTTATCTACCGAAATCTTTTTATATCCCCATTTATCGCCCTGGTAAGCCCATATCAGCAGATCGCCAAGCCCAGTGATTATTGAGCTCATGCCATTCGCGTCCGTTGTGTTTTTAGCGATAGGATAGAATTCGGCATAATTGTAAAGTTGGTATTCTACGTTGGCATTTGCAACTGGTTTATTGTCAGCAGAAAGTACTTTTATGTAGATGTTTTTTGCGACAGCATAATTTTGAATCAGGTTCAATTCGGCGAAACGTTCCTCGTTATCAATCACTGGTTCAGTTCCGTGATAAGCTCCGTAGGCGCGCGTGTGCACCAGCATGGCCCGGCGCGCAGGCTCGGCAAACCAGCCCATATTCAGTTCGCAATCGGGTTCGCATGCGCCCATGAAATACCATTTGCCATCCACCCATACTTCGACCCAGGCATGATTATCGTCGCTATGAGCCCAGCGGGGAGTGTAAACCTGCCGTGCAGGAATTCCGACTGTACGAAGCGCTGTTACCGTAAAAGTTGATTCTTCTCCGCAGCGGCCAAATGAAGTTTTTATTGAAGCAAGCGGCGAACTAGTGCGATCATCGCTGCCACGATAGGTTACTTTTTCGTGGCACCAGTGGTTCACTTCCAAGGCAGCATCATGCATATTCATCCCCGAAATTCGTTTCTTTATTTCGTCGTACATCACAACCCTGAATTGCTCCAGGTTTTCGTTATTAACGCGCGAAGGCAGAACGAAATGCAGGAAAATATCTTCCGGAATATTTTTGCCCCAGGCCATTTCGCTACGGGCTTTCACTACAGCCTTAACCTGTTGCAGGAAAAAATCGCCGTTGTAGTCAGCCAGATCGCTGAGGGGCATGTAGGCATTCAAATATTCGAGTGCCTGTTTTTCATCAGTTGTCAAAGGACTTTTAAAAACCTCAAAAAGCTGCTTGTCCCTTCCCACTGCCAGTTGTTCCTGCTTTTTCAGCATAAACTTCATATCGCCAAGTGTTTTGCTGTCGCAAATAAGCTGGGCGTGGGTGGTAATGCCTGAAAAAATAATTATAATCAGCAAAGCTAAATTTCTCATTGCTTTCGCTGATCTGTATCCGGAAACGATTGTTTTCATATGTATCTCTTATTTGATATTTGGTTGAATAAATCCATTCAATTATTTCACATTGCCGGGGTCAGACTTCCTGGTGAAATCCAGATCCTGGAAGTCGTAACTGAAATCCGTCAGTGGCGAAATCGATTCCATTTTCATTCCAGTAGCTTTTCCATCGTTGTCAGTTGTGAACTTAACGTATGCGTCGGCATCAAAACTCCGGTCGTTCCATTTTACGATAAAAGTATTGTTTTTAAACGGGAGTAATTCGCCTTTCAACCTGGGCGATCTCACTGAAGTGAACCACATTTTTGTATTTTGCTCTTTAATTGTCACATCACCAAACCATTTATCGGCATAAATACCAGTAAACAGATCACTTTTCACCGGTTGGGCAGATTTTTGACTTGCTTCCACCATTTGATTTACATCTGCAGTAATTTTATCGGCTTCCTTTTGCGAATTTGCAGATGCATCTGATAATGTCTTCACCCAATCTATGCCTTTCACTCCGATATAACCATCTTTTATATTATTGGTAATGGCTGTAAAAGCAGCTCCCGACTGTTGGTTGGTGAGGACAATTATTCCAAGTTTAAGTTCAGGAATCAATGTAACAAGTGTCACAATTCCAGCCAGTCCGCCTGAGTGCTGAACTTGCTTGTAACCCTTTACGTCGCTCAGAAA
>JBBRYZ010000163.1:0-8496 GCA_038237165.1 Bacteroidales bacterium
ATCGTTAATCAATAAAGTTGCATCTGAATAGAATTTCGGAACATTATGACGTCGGGCATAATCTTCAGCCATCACAGCATCGCGCCGCATAACAGCGACAAGCTTTGAGCCTTCAATTTTGTTGAAAGCCGGACCGCTCTTCTTCTCGGTAACATTACCACAGCCGATTATTCCCCAGTTAATCTGTTTCATACCCAGTGTATTTGGATGATCCTAATGAAAGAACAAATAAGCGATGAAAATTGCTGCAATAATCCCTGCCAAATCTGCCAGTAAGCCAGCGGTTATGGCATAGCGTGTAGTTTTTATTCCCACAGATCCGAAATAAACGGCAACAATGTAAAAGGTTGTATCGGCAGCTCCCTGGAAAATGCATGATAAACGGCCTGCAAACGAATCAGCGCCAAACTGTTGCATGGTAGAAATCATCATTCCCCGCGCCCCGGAACCGCTGAGGGGTTTCATAAAAGCTGTGGGTAGGGCTGCAACAAAATCGGTATTCATGCCCATGGCTGCAAACATGTGCCCAATACCCTGCACCAGGAAATCCAAAGCCCCACAAGTACGAAAAACTCCAACGGCAACCAATATGGCTATCAGGTAAGGGATGATTTTTACGGCAATGCCGAAACCTTCCTTGGCACCATCAATAAAAGCGTCGTACACATTGATACGCTTTATCAATCCTAACACTATGAACGCAAAAATAATACTAAACAGAATCAGGTTCCCGGCAACGGACGAAATTGTATTGACTTGCACCTGACTTATGGTGCTGAAATACCAGATAATAGAAGAAACCAGTATCGTAAAGCTCCCTAAATAAAGCAGAATGACTTTATTGAACAGGTTAATGCGTTGCATAATTGAAACTGCAATAATTCCTGTAAGAGTAGATGCAAATGTTGCCAGGAGAATGGGAATGAAAATATCCGAGGGATTAGCTGCATGCATCTGGGTACGGTATACCATAATGCTTATCGGAATGATAGTAAGCCCCGAAGCATTCAGCACCAGGAACATGATCATGGAGTTGGAGGCAGTATCCTTGTCTTTATTGAGTTCCTGGAGTTGGGTCATGGCTTTGAGGCCAAGCGGTGTGGCTGCATTATCAAGCCCCAGCATATTGGCAGCTATGTTCATCATTATGGAGCCGTTGGCCGGATGATCTTTCGGAATGTCGGGGAAAAGCCTGCGGAACAATGGACCGACCGCCTTCGACATCAGTCTTATAATACCGCCTGCCTCCCCCACTTTCATCAGTCCCATCCACAAAGTCATTACACCTGTAAGGCCAATCGAAATTTCGAAACCGGTTTTGGCCATATCGAATGTGCCGTTCATCATTAAAGGGAAAATTTCGGTATCGCCAAAGAAGACCAGCCTGATGAGGCCAACGATAAAAGCAATGATAAAAAACGCAATCCAGATATAATTGAGAACCATCGGAAGCCGGGTAAAAATATATTTCAAAAGTATCGTTTTTTTAGGGGCAAAATTCGGCCGGTGTTTGAATTTTTGTTTTCAAACTGATTTTGTCATTGCCATAGCCAGATTTAAAGGATAAACTGATTGAAAAAATAATATGATTATGAAATTCCTGAACGAAATAATAATTCCTGCAAATATCAATATCGAAATAACCTAAATTTGACGTGATCAAAAATTTGGATTTCAGCTTTCCTAACCTGGAGATCCCGATAGCTATCGGGACAGGACAAAACAGGTTTCCCACAAAGCTACTAAGTACACGAAGAGTTTTGTGAACTTTGTGTCTTCGTGGGACATAAATCTTGCAAAAAAATACACTAATACTGTTGTTAAGTCACTAATTTTAAATACTATGAAAATAAAATTTATCGGCGCCGCCCGCGAAGTTACCGGAAGCAAACACCTAATTACTACCGATAGTGGAAAGAAAATCCTGCTCGACTGCGGAATGTTCCAGGGCAAAGGCATGGAAACGGATGGCATGAACCGTAACCTGATGTTTGATCCTGCAAAAATTGATCATGTTATTCTTACCCATGCTCACATCGACCATTCAGGACTGATTCCATATATTTATAAACTAGGATTCCGGGGATCGGTAATATGCACCAGTGCCACCCGCGATCTTTGCGCCATAATGCTGGCTGATAGCGGCCATATACAGGAAGGTGACGTACATTGGTATAATAAACGTCGAGTGCAAAAAGGACTGACCCCGGTTGAACCTATTTATACAGAGCTTGATGCCCGTGCCTGCATGGAATTATTTATTAGTGTTGCTTACGACCGCAAGCTCCGGATCGACAACAATATAAACGTAAAGTTTACCAATACCGGACATATGCTCGGCAGCGGAACGGCTTCCATTGAGATAACCGAAAACGGCAAAACAACACGCATAGCTTATACCGGTGACATTGGTCGCCCGGTGAGCCGGATATTAAAATCACCCCAGCCTTTTCCGCAATGCGATTACCTTATCACCGAGGCAACCTATGGCAACCGGCTTCATCCGCATCTTCAGGAAGCTGAAGGCGAACTTTTGCGTGTAATCCGCGAAACTTGTGTTGAAAGGGGTGGCAGAGTTATAATTCCTTCTTTTGCTATTGGACGTACACAGGAAGTTGTGTACGCACTCAACAATTTCTTTAATGAAGGATTGCTGCCAAAAGTGAATATTTATGTGGATAGCCCGCTGGCTGTTAACGCAACTGATATTTTCAGGATGCACACGGATATACTAAATGACGATGTCGCCAATGTTATGTTGACCGATCCCGATCCGTTCGGATTTAACTCATTGTACTATATTAAAAGTCCGGATGAATCGAAAAAACTGAATTCCAATAAAAAGCCTTGCGTTATTATTTCAGCATCGGGTATGATGGAAGCCGGGCGAATCAAACATCATTTGGCCAATAACATCGAAAATCCGAACAACACCATACTTGCCGTAGGCTATTGCTCACCACGCACCCTTGGAGCGCGGATATTGGAAGGTGCAGATGAGGTGTCTATTTTCGGTGTCCATCACCCGGTGAAAGCAAAAATTGAACGTATTGAAGCATTTTCGGGACATGGTGATTATAAAGAAATGGCTGATTTTGTGAGTTGCCAGGATACTTCACAAGTTAAAAAAGTTTTCCTGGTACATGGCGATTACGAAGCACAAACGGCTTATAAAAACACACTTGAGCAAAGAGGATTCTCCAATATAGAAATCCCTGTGGCAGGAGAAGAAAGAAATTTGTAGAAACGCTGACAGCGATAATGCAAGTCCGGAATGCGCTGCATATGATCTGTTGAAATTCTTCTTCAGATGAAATTCCTGCAACAGGAATATACTTTGTATTGAGCCCGTACTTTGAAATTTATTTTTCAAAGTGTGGTAAGAGAAATCTTAATTTTTGTTAGGTTTGTAATACAAATAATAACACTATGCGCTTTACAAATACACAGTCGTTTGCTCTAGTAATACTACGAATCACAATTGGTTGGCATTTCCTTTACGAAGGAGGTGTAAAAATTCTAAATCCACATTGGACAGCAAAGTCCTATTTGCTTGATTCGGGCGGCTTTATGAAAGGATTTTTTGAATATATTGCAGGAAATCAAGCGCTGCTGGCATTTTCGGATTCAGCTAATGCATGGGGCCTGGCATTGATAGGATTATCTCTTATTGCTGGACTTTTTACCCGCTTTTCGAGTATAGCAGGCATATTTTTGCTACTTTTATATTACCTGTCGCATCCTGCATTTCCTGGAATACAATACCTTTTTCCATCCGACGGCAGCTATTTTATCATCAACAAAACTTTGGTTGAATTATTTGCTTTGCTGGTGATATTTGCATTTTCAACATCTCATATCTTTGGTTTGCAACGACTTTTGAAAAGTAACAAAACATTTCTGGCATAAAATGAGACAAGAGAAAAAGGATAATAATTCAGGAAAATTAAGTCGCCGCGATATATTGGCAGGTTTGGCAGCATTGCCTATTATTGGAGTTGTAGGATATGGATTACTAAAAAATAAATCGGATGCCGAAAAACTTAATTCGAGCCTGCTCAGCGATATAAAACCTGAAATTCAAAGCGGAATCCCACCATTAATTGCAGGAAAAACGCTGCGGATTGGAATTATCGGAAGCGGAGGAAGAGGCGGATACCTGATGAAAGCGCTGGGATTTGTAAATCCTGGGCGTATTGATGAATACACCGAAAAGGGAAAGACTGATAAATACTGGGATCAATATCTTAAAGATTTCAGGGAACAGGAAAATCTAAATGTTAAGATTACTGCCGTTTGTGATGTATTCGATAAAAATGCGCAAAAAGCTATCGAAGCTGGTGCCAACGTTGATCGCAACGGGAAAAACGGCAAAATGGCTGAAGCACCCAAACGCTATTTGACTTATCAAGAACTGCTTGCATCACCTGATGTGGATGCCGTAATTATAGCAACACCCGATCACTTGCATGTTCCAGTAGCCCTCGAAGCTGCGCTAAATGGCAAACATGTATATTGCGAAAAACCGCTTTCGTGGTCTGTGGCCGAAACTTATGAAATCCGCAAAACAGTAAAAGATTCCGGGATTGTATTTCAGCTTGGCCACCAGGGCCGGCAAACCGAAAGCTACAATGTGGCGCGTTCGCTGATAAAACAGGATGTGATTGGTAAAATTTCGCTAATCGAAGTTTGTACTAACCGCAACGATCCCAATGGCGCATGGGTTTATGATATTGCTCCCGAAGCAAATGAAAACACTATCGACTGGAAACAGTTTATCGGTCAGGCTCCGTGGCACGATTTCAGCCTGGAACGTTTTTTCCGCTGGCGCTGCTGGTGGGATTACAGCACTGGGTTGAGCGGCGATTTGTTCACACACGAATATGATGCACTGAATCAGATACTCGATCTTGGAATTCCAAACTCAGCTATGGCTTCAGGCGGAATTTATTTCTTTAAAGATGGTCGTACTGTGCCTGATGTGTTGAATATGGCTATGGAATATACCGATCGTGATCTTACACTTTTGTACAGCGCAACCCTGGCAAGCGAGAAAAACCGCGGTAAAGTGATTATGGGCCATGATGCCTATCTGGAACTCAGCGATACACTTATTGTAAGTGTTGATCCTCAGTCAACAAGGTATAAGGAGAAACTGGAAAAAGGTATTGTGGAACCGTTTAAGCCAATTTTCTCATACGTTCCCGGACAAGGAACTGTTGATGCCATTACTTCGCCTACCGAGAAATATTTTGCAGGCCGTGGTCTTTTGTACACTTATCGTGATGGGAAAGCTGTTGACACCACACACCTTCACTTGCGCGAATGGCTTAACTGCATCAGGGCGGGAAACGGAGCACAGCCAAGTTGTAATATCGATCAGGCTTTCGAGGAAGCCATGACAGCTCATATGGGCACCATTTCGTACAAAGAAGGCCGGAGGACATATTGGGATAAAGAAAAGGAAGTTATTGTTTAGTTATTTAAAAACGTTGTTATGTCGGAGACGAAAGCAAAGGCAATAATAAATGAACCGTTCTTAAATGTCGGTATTGTCGGCTTTGGCTTGTCGGGACAGGTATTTCATTCGCCTTTTATCGATGTAAATCCGCATTTTAACCTTCATACCATTGTTACTACGGGCGAACTGGCAGCCCAAAAATATCCGAAAACACACATAACAGATTCATTTGAAGCGCTTCTGGCCAATCCTGAAATTGACCTTATAATTATCTGTTCCCCAAACGCACTTCATTATTCACAGGCAAAGGCAGCAATGCAAGCCGGAAAGCATGTTATTGTTGAAAAACCGTTTACAGTCAACAGTACTGAAGCCCAAAGCCTGATTGAAATTTCGAAAGAAACTGGCAAGCAATTATTCCCCTTCCATAACCGGCGTTGGGATAGCGATTTACTAACATTAAAGCATATAATTGCCCAGGGATATCTGGGAAAAATTGTTGATTACGAATCGCGTTTCGATCGTTTTACCCCGGAAATTGTGCGTGCTGCCTGGAAGTATCAACAGAAAGAAGGCGGCGGTACTTTGTTCGATTTGGGTATTCATCTCATCGACCAGGCCGTTAACCTTTTCGGAACTCCCGAAGGTGTTTTCGCCAGGTTATTTAACCAGCGTGAAGGCAGCGTTACTGACGATAGTTTTGATCTGAAACTTATTTATCCCAACCTGAATGTTACGCTGAAAGGAAGCGTTTTCGTGAAAGAACCTGGACCACGTTTCCAGGTTCACGGAACAACCGGATCTTTTGTAAAATATGGACTCGATGCACAGGAAGCTATGCTTCGAAAAGGTAAAAGGCCGGGTAGCAAAGGCTTTGGAATTGAACCCGCTTCGCAACGAGGAATATTGAATACGGAATCTTTCGGCAAAAAATTCCGTGGTCGGTACGAGACTTTGACTGGCAATTACATGGCATTTTTTGACAATATATATTCTGCAATCGTAAACGGTGACGAACCAATTGTAAAGCCTGAAGATGCATTGATGAACATCCAAATTATTGAAGCAGCGCGTAAAAGTGATAAAGAAAAACGGATCATACAATTATAGAATCCTTTACCAGACAACTTGTTTTTGGGGAACCGGACTTTTTGTCAAATAATTTATAACACATAAAAACTATCTGATTATGGGCACACGTCGCGATTTTTTGAAAAATATCACACTTGCATCAGGTGTGTTAGCAACCTCTCCCTTGCTTGCCGGAGGCGAGTTGGCAGAGCCAAAGAAAATGAAAACGGGAATACAGCTCTGGTCCGTTCGTGATGTGATAGGATCCGATGTTCCGGGTACGCTCGCCGCATTGAGTAAAATTGGATATAACAGCCTTGAACCTTACGGTTTTGATGGTAGTTTCTATAAATATCCTGCCAAAGAGTTCCGCAAAATGTGCGGGGACCTCGGCATGGTAATTACTAGCACACATTGTGGAATAACTGTTGAAAATGCTCCGCTTTATGCCGAAAAAGCAGCCGAAGCCGGGCTCGAATACCTGATTCTGCCATCCTTTAGTGGCAGACCTGAAAAAAATCTCTACGATTTCAAGAAAGTTGCCTACGAAATGAACCAGATCGGCGAAATAACCCAAAAAGCTGGAATCAAATTCGGTTATCATAACCATAATTTCGAGTTTAAAACCATGGAGGGCAAGTTGCCATACGATACATTGCTGGCCGAAACTGATCCTAACCTGGTAACTTTTGAGATGGATATTTTCTGGGTGGTAAAAGGTGGTCAGGATCCCCTCCAATATTTCGAAAATCACCCTGGGCGTTTCCAGCTATGGCATGTAAAAGATATGGGAAACGATGGCGAAAGTTGTATTGTTGGTAATGGCCATATTAAGTTCAAAGATCTGCTGAAAAAATCAAAAAAAGCAGGATTAAAGAGGATTGTTTACGAGCAGGAGCAGTATTCCGAAGGATCGTCGTTGTTTTGCGCTGAACAGAGTTGCAAATACATCCAAAAACATTTACTATAAATTCCATCTAAAAAACCAAAAACTATGGAAGACAAAAAAACCACAGGCATCGACCGTCGTTCGTTTTTACGCAACACGGCTGTGGGCACAGCAGGATTTATTATTCTGCCGAGTCATGTAATTTCGGGGCTGGGCCATCGCATGCCCAGCGATAAGTTAAATATTGCAGGTGTAGGTATTGGCGGTCGTGGCGGAGGTGTGATCCGCGCCGTGAGCAGCGAGAATATAGTTGCGCTTTGTGATGTGGACTGGAAATATGCAGCCGGAATGTTCAAGGATTATCCTGATGCAAAAAAATTCTACGACTGGCGCGAGATGTTCGACAAAATGAAGGATTCCATTGATGCTGTAGTGGTTGGAACGCCTGATCATAACCATGCAATTATAAGCATTAATGCCATGAAACTTGGCAAACATGTGTATTGCGAAAAACCGCTTACCCATGCAGTTTGGGAATCAAGGCAGATGACTCAGATTGCAAAACAATATAAAGTTGCCACCCAAATGGGAAATCAGGGCAACTCCGGAGAAGGCATACGTCAGGTTTGCGAATGGGTTTGGGATGGCGCCATTGGCGAAGTAAAGGAAGCTCATGCCTGGACCAATCGTCCGATATGGCCACAAGGTCTCGAGCGCCCGACTGAAACCTTCGCGGTACCCGATACGCTGAAATGGGATCTTTTCCTTGGTACTGCCAAAGAGCGTCCATATAACCCGATTTACACCCCATGGAACTGGCGCGGTTGGTGGGATTTCGGCACAGGAGCATTGGGTGATATGGCATGCCATATTATGGATCCGATTTTCATGTCGCTTAAATTAAATTATCCAACCCAGGTTCAGGGAAGTTCATCACTTTTCAATACCGAATCGCCTCCTTTGGCACAGATGGTAACTTACAAATTCCCAAAGAGGGAGAAATTCCAGCATACCAAAATGCCCGCAGTAAAAGTAACCTGGTGGGATGGCGGTTTATTGCCTCCACGTCCGGAAG
>JBBRYZ010000164.1:0-8334 GCA_038237165.1 Bacteroidales bacterium
CTTATGATCATATTCCTGATAGCCCCAGCAGACAGGGCAAACGTCATCAGGAGTTTGATTTTCAGTTTCTTCCTTGGGCTTTTCAAAAAAGTCCACAAGATGTTCAGCTAAGTCCATAACAAGAATTTTTAAGTTTTAACAAAATTCGCTTTAGCATATTACTTGCAGTTTACTCAACAAGTTTTGTGTAATCCCACTTTTGCCGCAGCAAAACAGGTTTAATCAGATTCTGTCTGTACAATAAATTAACAGGCTTTTTATGAACGGTTACTAATTAACGAGGTGCGCCTCAGCCGATATTTTGGCCGTTCCACCAGCATATAGCCTCGAAACGGGGCACTTTTCCTTGGTGGTTGCGGCCAGTTTTTTCAGCTTATTTTCATCCAGTCCGTGGCATTTTACCTTGCAGTCCAACTTGATTTCAGTAATGTGTGGGCCTGAATCATCCTGGCCAATAGTTACTTCGGCTTTTGTATCGATACTTTCAGGATTCAGCCCCTCTTCGGTGAGTAACAGTGAAAGATACATAGAGTAGCATCCGGCATGTGCTGCCCCGATGAGTTCTTCAGGATTGGTACCACCACCATTTTCGAATCGTGAGGCAAAGGTGTAAGCTCCTTCATAACCTGTAAATTTCATGGTGCCACTTCCATCTTTGATCTTTCCTTTCCAGTGTGCTTGTGCTTTTGATGTTGACATGTCGTTTTTTTTAAATTGTTAATTACTATGATAAATTATTAATTGTTTTTAAAAAGGGAGCTATCTACAGTCTATGAATTAAATTGTCCAATTCCCAGTGCTTTGCTTTTATCAGGCTCAAAGCAAAAGCTCCGGCCGAAGCAGTAAAAACTGAAAAGTCGAATACGCCTTTTATTCCTGTCGAAAAAGTCATTGAAAGGGCAAAAATGAGTAAAAGAAACCCACTCAATCTGGCGAACAGTTCAGTTTTAAATCCTACGATTAAACACAAAGCAAAAACAACTTCTGCTGTTGTTGCTATGATTCCGACTATCGGGATCAAATAACCGGGAAGCCAAGGGTTTATCAATTGGGTATAATCCAAAAAATTATCCCAATTCCCCCAAACTGAAACTTCTTTGCTCCAAATTCCAAATCTATCGGCCACTGCAGATAAAAATCCAAGAGAAATTGCAAGTCGCAAAAAGATCTTAATTATCATATTATCTTCATTTTTCAATTTCATTTTTCAAATTAATCTGAGTTGTGATTTCGCAGATGAGCCAAACAGCTTCAATTTTTATAGCAACTGCACTTCACGGATCATCTGATTGGTAAACCCCCATTCGTTATCGTACCACGCCATTATTTTCACCAGATCACCATCTACAACCCGGGTCATTTTTAGGTCAACAACCGAGGCAAAAGGACTTTGCAAGATATCTGAAGATACCAATGACTCGTTTGAAGCCGATAATACTTTTTTGTACCTGACGGTTTTTGCTTCTTCAATCAGGATATTGTTAATTTCCTCAGCAGAAGTATTTTTTGCGGCTACAAAAGTTATATCTGAAATAGAGCCGACAGGTACGGGGGTGCGTATTGCTTTTCCGTCGAATTTGCCTTCCAATTGAGGCATTACCTTAGTAACAGCAATGGCCGCTCCTGTGGAAGCAGGGACTAAATTTATTGCCGCTGAACGTCCCATGCGCAGATCCCTTTTTGATGGTGCATCAATCAGGGATTGTGATGAAGTGTAGGCATGCACTGTATTTAGAATTGCTTTCTTTATACCGATTCTTCGGTCCATAATTTCCATAACAGGGCCAATATTATTTGTGGTACAGCTTGCACAGGAAAATACTGTGGCTTTTCCATCCAAACTATTTACCCCATGCAGCACTGTGGGAGTGTCTTTGCTTTTGGACGGGGCAGATATTACCACATTTTTTGCCCCTGCGTAGATATGTTTTTCAGCATCTTCTCGCTTTGTAAAAAACCCGGTGCTTTCAATTACTACATCAATGTTCAGATTTTTCCAGGGAAGTTGTGCCGGATCCTTTTCCGAAAGAAACGGAATCTTTTTATCATTGATTAAAATGTGATTGTCTTCAAAGCTCACATTGCCTTTAAACACACCGTAAACGCTGTCGTATTTAAACAAATATGCGGCATTTTCAATACTCATCAGGTCATTTACTGCTACAACCTCCAATTCAGCAGTTTCCAGAATCACTTTCAACGCAGCTCTTCCTATTCTGCCAAAACCGTTAATTGCTATCTTTTTCATACTCATTTGATTTTTAATACCTCAATATTCCCGCTCAATATTTTTTTGGCTTCTCCATTATTGATACTTTCTCATCTGTTTTGATGTCAAAAATGAGTCTATTAATTTTTGACTACACCAACTGTATGTCCCGGATTGAAGTGATATTGCAACGGATTTCCGTCCACAATACTCAATTCGTCGCGGGTGGCTTTCTCCCATGATCTTACTTTAACCAGGTAATATCCCATTTTATACAGTTTTTCACTTATTACCTTTAATTTAATGTAAAACCTGGTTATTAATTTATAACATCAGGCTCATACAACATTTATAAAAAGACAACAAAGTCTTTTTATAAATGTTCAATATTCTGTATTCAGAAATATTTGAAACACAGAAATTTTTAGTCGTTTTTTAAGAATTGTCGCAATACGTATTGCAAAATTCCTCCATTGCGGTAGTATTCAAATTCTATATTGGAGTCGGGGCCAGAGGTTTTAGTTACCATGTTAATCGCTAATGGCAAAATTAATTATGACTAATAGCATCTACTACCGAACCCCTACAAACGATTCAAAATTATCGTGGTTTACCAGTTGGGTTTCGTTATTAGGATAAGCCTTAAGAAATGAATCCGGGAAGCGGGCATTTGCATCTTTCCATTTAAATTCATAGGCGTTCAGCACGCCATCCTGCTCTTCAACATAATCAATTTCAGCCTGATCGTGGGTGCGCCAGAAATAAGTGTTTGGAATATTATCTTCATAATGGTTTAGTTTCATGCGTTCGGAGAGCAGAAAATTTTCCCATAGTGCTCCTTTGTCAAAACGCATTTCAACCGGCGAGTAGTTGCTAATCAGAACATTCCGTATTCCATTATCGTAGAAATAATACTTTTTACCCTTTTTTATTTCGTTGCGCATATTCCTGCTCAGGGCTGGTAGTTTATAAATTACATAGGTCTTTTCAAGCAGATCAAGGTATTTTTCAACGGTGCTGCTGTCAATGTTTCCGATGGTTTTAGAAAGCTCATGATAATTTACCTCATTGCCAACCTGAAAGGCTAATGCCTGCAGCAGCTTCTCCAGATGACTTGATTTTCTGATTCCATCCAGTTGAAGGATATCCTTATACAAATAACTCTGCGCAATTTCAATCAATACACTTTTCTCCTTACCGGGATTGTTGATCACTTCAGGATATGAACCATAGATTAGCCGCGCATCCAACGTACGCCTAACTTCCAACTTGTCATTGTTGGCAACTAACTCAGGATAACTGATGGGATATAGGTGAAAAGTGCGTTTTCTTCCTGTTAATGGTTCGTTGGTGCGATTGAGCAAATCGAAGGAAGAAGAACCGGTGGCAATAATTTGCAATTCAGGCTTGCTATCATGCAACAGCTTCAATTTTAATCCAATGTCACCAATTTGTTGGGCCTCATCTATGATGACCAATTTGGTTTCAGGGCCAACAAGTTGCAATAATCTTGTGCTGGTATTGGACTCGGTTAATTCAGTATAGATGTCTGCTTCGTCGGCATTCAACCATTTAGTTTCAACCTTGAGTGTTTCTACTAGTTTTTTCAATAAGGTAGTTTTTCCCACTTGCCGAGCACCCAATAACAGAATTACTTTATTATCGAAGCATTGGCTCACTATCTTATCCAATAAAACCCGTTGAATCATGGTGCTTTTATTTTTGAACAAAGATATGGTTAAATGAGAGTATTTCCAAATTTTAGGCCGAATATTCGGATTATAATCGGAAAATTAGGCGTATTTTTCGGAATACGATCCGAATATTCGGTTAATAATGAATTCACTTGGATATTAGTTGTCTTTTAAGAATTGTCGCAATACGTATTGCAAAATCCCTCCACTGCGGTAGTATTCAACTTCGATGTTGGAGTCTAGACGGGCAATGGCCTTAAATTTAATATCACAGCCTTTGTCGTTTCTTGCCATAACCTCTATTTCCTTGCGTGGTTTGAGATCGTTGGCAATGCCGGTTATTGTAAAAACTTCTTCACCCGTGATTCCCAGGCTTTTCGCACTTTCTCCATTTTTATATTCAAGCGGTAATACACCCAAATCTACCAGGTTACTGCGGTGGATACGTTCGTAGCTTTCGGCAAGCACGCATTTTATGCCCAAAAGAAAAGTGCCTTTTGCTGCCCAATCCCGCGAGGAGCCACTGCCGTATTCCTTTCCGGCCAAAACCAATAGTGGAGTTTTTTCCTCTCTATATTTAACAGAAGCGTCATACACGGTCATTTCTTCGCCTGTAGGCAAATGACAGGTAAAACCACCTTCCTGTTTAGCTAATTTATTTTTAATACGCACGTTTGCAAATGTGCCTCGCACCATTACTTCATCATTGCCACGGCGTGAACCGTATGAGTTAAAATTCTTTTTCTCCACTCCTCTGCTTAACAAATATTTCCCTGAAGCGGATTGTTCGTTAAACGCACCGGCGGGCGAAATATGATCGGTAGTTACGCTGTCGCCTAATACCAATAAAGCACGGGCATTTTCGATGTTTTGGAGCGGCTCAGGATTTTCGGGGATGTTGTGGAAGAAAGGAATCTCTTTAATGTAAGTCGAACTTTTGTCCCAATCATAAAGCTTTCCTGTTGGTACTTGCAGGTTTCGCCAGATATCGTTGCCTTTAAATATCTCTCCATAGTTTTTCGCAAAATCGTCGGGTGACAAAACCCTACTCAGGATTGCGTTAATCTCATCGTCGGAAGGCCAGATGTCTTTTAGATAGACAGGTTCCCGGTTAGAGTCGTAGCTTATCGGCTCATTGATCAAGTCAATATCTACCCGGCCGGCAATGGCAAAGGCCACTACAAGCATTGGCGACATCAAAAAATTCATTTTTACCTGTGGATGAATCCTTGCCTCAAAGTTTCTGTTTCCGGAAAGGACAGAGGTTACAACCAGGTTATTCTCATCAACGGCTTTGGCAATGTCAGGCGTAAGAGGACCGGAGTTTCCGATGCAGGATGTGCAACCATAACCTACCAGATGAAATTGCATCGCTTCGAGGTCTTTCATCAGATCGGCCTTTTCGAGATAATCGGTCACTACCTTAGAGCCAGGAGCAAACGAGGTTTTCACCCAGGGCTTAACATCTATACCATGTTCTCTGGCTTTTCGTGCCACCAATCCGGCGCCTATCATTACAAACGGGTTGGATGTGTTGGTGCAGGAAGTAATAGCTGCAATAGCCACGGCACCATCGCAAAGCATAAACTTCTGCTGCCCCCTGGTAATCCAAACTGTTTTTAAGCCGTTTATATCTTTCGTTTCAACTTCAGCGGGCATCTTATTGTTGTCAGGTTTGGAGACAGGCAAACCGCCGCCCTCGCCATCAAAGCGTGTCAGGGATTTTTGGATTTCACGATCTTCCTGTGCGATGTATTTGCGATCGAAGGATTTATCCAACAGTTCAATGAATTTATTTTTGAACTCCTTTAAAAGGATTTTGTCCTGTGGCCGTTTAGGCCCGGCAACAGTGGGTTCTATAGTTGAAATATCCAACGCCAGCACATCCGAGTAGGTGATTTTATCTTCGTGTTCGCGCCACAACATATTGGTTTTGCAATATGTTTCCACCAAATTAATTTGTTCATCGGAGCGATTGCTTTTGTGCATGTACTCCAGCGTTTTATCATCGATAGGGAAATAAGTGATGGTGCATCCAAATTCAGGCGACATGTTGCCAATTGTAGCACGGTCGGGAACAGAAAGGTTGTTTAAGCCCGATCCAAAAACTTCTACAAATTTCCCAACCACACCTTTTTTCCTCAGTAGGTCAGCTATGGTTAAAACCAGATCGGTTGCAGTAGAACCTATTGGAAGTTTGCCTGTTAACTTCAGACCAATTACTTCGGGCATTATAAAATAAATTGGCTGGCCAAGGATGGCTGCTTCTGCTTCGATACCTCCAACACCCCAGGCGACTACTCCGATTCCGTTAACCATGGGTGTGTGGCTGTCAGTACCTACCAAGGTGTCAGGAAAAATTTCTCCGTTTCTTTCAATAACTCCTTTTGAAAGATATTCCAGGTTCACCTGGTGGCAAATGCCCATTCCGGGAGGCACTACACTGAAATTATCAAATGAATCCTGCGCCCATTTCAAAAACTGGTAACGCTCTTTATTACGCTTATATTCCTCGTCGATATTGCGCATATAGGAATATTCCGTGCCAAAATAATCAACCTGAACGGAATGATCTATTATCAGGTCAACTGGAATTAATGGATTAATAACGTCAGGGTTTTTCCCCTTTCGCGCAAATTCAGCCCGAAGAGAAGCAATATCAACCACAGCGGGAACACCTGTAAAATCCTGCATTAAAACCCGGGCGGGCTTAAACGGGATATCCTTGTCAGAAGCCTGCGGCTGCCAGTTCAAAAGGGTTTCAATATGCTCTTTAGTAACTGTAAAATCATCGAAATTGCGTAGCGCATTTTCCAATAAAATCCGTATTGAAAAAGGAAGCTTGTCAATCGGATATCCTTGTTTACTAAGCTCATAAAGGCTGTAATAAGAAAATTGCTTATTGTTTAGTGACAAATTCTTTCTGATGTTGAATATATCCTTTTCCATAGTTCATATTTTAAGGGTTTTAAAAAAATCTCAGAGATACAATGTGTGAGAAATAATTCGTAACCAAATTAATAAAAATAAAGAAACGAATTTTTATTAACGTTATGCTTTGGCATTTAAAAAGCAATGTCGCTTATGGTATAAACAGCTTGTAATGATTCTATTTCATAAAATCCATTTTCAATAATTCTCTTATTTTACCGGAATAAGTATTAAAAATTCCTGAAACAGAGTTAGCGTTTATCCCAACTAACTATATAACAACCAGTATTTTAATTTGTTTCATATTATATGTAATGATTTTTATATTGAAAGATTCCCAAGTGGGATTCCATTAGAAATATTATACAACAAGTAATGTCAATCTAAAATTGTCGGATATAGCTGTTAGAGTTTGATTGCTGCCTAATAGTTTGCGATCTACCGGTTTTTTGTTGTGCACATCCGCAATCAAATATCGAACATCAAGTTTCAAATTCGGACTTTGGTCCATAGACTTCCGGCATTACATCTATAATATAATCACTCCCTCAATTGCCGACGCTTTCTGGTATCTCTCAATAACTTCATCCACGCTCAGCATCATCTCTTTTACTGTGATACTTACATATTTACCACCAGCCGAATGCCGGTTTGTAAATTCAGCCTGGTGTGGAAACAAGTCGTGTAACATAGCAAAAATGCGGTTTTCGGCAGGAGCTATAAATTTGAACATATAAACTGAAGGCCATGTAAAATCCTTCGTGAGATGCTCGCGAAGCGTATCGAAATTGTGTGGTTCCAAGGCTGAAATCTTTTTTATTAAACTGAAAACAAGGATAAAACTGTTTGTGTAACTTAGCAGTCCAATTATAACGTTAACTTTTAGTATATGTTTGAAATAATAAAAGAAGTTGCAGCTTTCCTTCAAGACAAAGGTATTACATCTCCCGATACGGGTATTGTTTTAGGCACTGGTTTGGGCAGGCTGGTTACCGAAATTGATATTGAAGTCGCCATCGATTATGCAAATATTCCTCATTTCCCGGTTTCGACGGTTGAATCGCACCAGGGAAGATTGATTTACGGAAATCTCGAAGGGCATAAAGTGCTTGCCATGCAGGGCCGATTCCATATTTACGAAGGATATTCGCTGCAGCAGGTTACTTTGCCGATAAGGGTAATGAAACTACTGGGGGTTAAGTGGTTACTTCTTTCGAATGCTGCCGGAGCCATTAATAAATTTTATGAAAAGGGCGATTTGATGCTGCTCGACGATCATATCAATCTCCTGCCGGCGAATCCACTCACCGGAAAGAATATTGATGAATTCGGTCCACGTTTCCCTGATATGAGTTGCCCGTATTCAAAAGCTTTGAATAAAAAAATGGAAACAGCCGCCCAAAAGTTGAATATCACTTTACATCAAGGTATTTATACGGTTGTGGCAGGCCCGAACCTTGAAACACGTGCTGAATACCGATATCTTGGATTAATTGGTTC
>JBBRYZ010000165.1:0-8239 GCA_038237165.1 Bacteroidales bacterium
AGAGATAGATTTTTGTGGCGGACACTTTGGTAATGTAAACGAATAGATCCCCAGGGCAATTGCAGCTACAGCGGCAATCAGAAACTGATTTGCATTGGCTTTGCTACCGGTAAGATTAGTGATCCACATGGCAACAATAAAGCCGATGGTTCCCCATACGCGTATAGGTGGAAATACTTTTACCACATCATAGTTATTTGATTTCAGAATTGAGTATGAAATGGAGTTCGACAGTGAAATCGTTGGCATATAGAAGATCATCGCCAACAAAATGACGTAATAAAGTGTATCAGGATCATTAACCTGCGGCACATAAAGCAATACCAGCCCGTACAAAATGTGGAGAATGCCATATAGCTTTTCTGTATTTAGCCACTTGTCGGCAATAATTCCGGTAATGGGCGGCATAAAAATTGAAGCAATGGCAAGGGTTGAAAAAATAGCGCCGAATTGGGCACCTGTCCAGCCTTTGGCATTGAAACAATAGGTGCCGATAGTGATAAGCCAGGCTCCCCACACAAAGAATTGCAGGAAACTCATGGCGGTTAAGCGAAACTTGATAGTCATATCGTAGTTTTTGAGTGATTTAAGTTTTAAAACCTGATTTAGCAGAATGGTAATTTTATAAAGGTTCAAGCCAGCAATTCAGGCTTTTGATTTAACTAAGCCGTTATGAAATTTCCTGGATTGACGGAATTATTTATTTTCTTTTCCTGATTTCATCGCGGATCATGGAAGCCCTTTCATAATCTTCATCTTCGATGGCCTGATGCAATTCAGCTTCCAGCTCCGCCAGGCCAAGACCCTTAAGTGATGAGGGAAGTTCTTCTTCTCCTGTATCGTTAAAGGGTTCTGCTGATGGTTCTTCTTCCTCGAAAAGTATGCCGGCCTGCGACATGATCTCTTCGGTGGTGAAAATAGGACAGTGAAACCGTATGGATAATGCTACTGCATCGGAAGTACGCGAATCTATTTCTTGCAAGCTTACTCCATTATCGCATAAAAGAGTGGCATAAAAAATACCTTCCTGAAACTTAGTGATCTGAACTTCAACTATATTTATTCCGAAAGTTTTTGCAAAATTGTAAAACAAATCGTGTGTCAGCGGGCGCGAAGGCTTCATCTTTTCGAGCTCCAGGGCAATAGCCTGTGCTTCGTAATGCCCGATTACAATGGGCAACCTGCGTTTACCATGAGTTTCGCCCAGTACCAGTGCGTAGGAGTTGGACTGCGCCTGACTATAACTCAGTCCTACAATATTAAGTTCAATTTTTTTCAAGGCAGGGTTGTCAATAATTGCAAATCAATAGATTAGGATTATGGCATAAGCCAGATATCTCCGTTTATTAAGATAGGTAAAAATATAAATAAAATTTGAAACTAAGGTATGACTGGGTATATTTTTATTTTTAGCCTGAACCCTCAGTTTATACCGTGAAATCAGATGCAACAGTAATTAAATTATCTGTAACTAGGGCATGCTGAGAATATATTATTGTGCTGGTTA
The DNA here is from genome assembly GCA_038237165.1 of Bacteroidales bacterium. Classification (GTDB taxonomy): domain Bacteria; phylum Bacteroidota; class Bacteroidia; order Bacteroidales; family UBA4417; genus UBA4417. The sequence continues at coordinate 1,508 of JBBRYZ010000165.1, forward strand.
CCATTTAATTACCCGCTTAAATATTGTTAATGAATGCAAGGAAACATATAGAATAGCTAGATAAACCTTGCATTTGCACTTTTGGCTTTCCCCGTCAGGGGATACATGTCAATAGAATAATCGATCGATGATGGGTTATTCCCCGTAGGGGATTAACATAATATTTTGATTGTTAATGCCCTATGGGCAAATTAATTTAACCCTTTTCCTTTTTCTATTGATATAAATGCCCTACGGGCAAATGTAACTAGGATAGTTGAGTTTTTCAGCAGTCCCTAACTAATCAGCCTTTGAATAATTCTTTTTGCCACAGACTTCACGGATTTTCGCAGATTTATAACTACTTTCATTAGATTTCATGACAAAGAAAAGTCCTAAGGCATTTATACCTATCCTTGTAATCTGTGGCTTTTATTGATCCTTAAATTCAATAACTGTTTTTTTAAATCCCTACAATGACATTCCCTTGTAAGCATAGGATTGATCAAGATCTATAATTTTGCCATCAAACGTCAGACTACCTGAGTAATTTCCGGTTAAGTTGGCTGAAATATGCCCTTCAGCTGAAACATTCATATACACGGTGAAAAAGCCAATAGCAGTTGAGACATTCATCTCCACAGTCATGTTCCTTTTCTTTTCATTTGTACTGACTTTCCAACTGGTTATATTTCCTTTTGCAGTTAGTCCTCCAACTCCATTATATCCCATACCAGAGTTTCTTCCAGTCTGGATCACAGCTTCTGTTGAATCTACCATAATAAAGTTAAGATTTGAATTAACAAAGCTCCTGTGGCCGTATTTATTAGTCAGGAAGTCGGCTTCGAGCACAAAATGCTTGCTGTTGACTTTTGCTTTTGTAACGTTAAATTGTTCTGCGAGTAAAGCTTCCTTCTGAGCTTTTTTATCAATGTTAGCTTTTTGTCCTGATTCTGATTGCGATTTGTTTTCCTGAGCCGATAACCCGGTTGTAAGAAACAAACCTAAGATGATTATCGCAAATGTTTTCATGGCTATTAAAAATTGGTTATAGAAAAAAGACTCAATTTCTATACCATGGGTATCAGATTAGGAATCGTTTTTAGAAAATATAAGAATAATTAACAGAAGTTTTCTGAGAGATCATGACTGAAAATCTTTGAACACTTTTGGCTGGTTCCTTGTCAGGGTAAGATTTATTTGATTTAAATCCTGAATGCAAAGTATGGGTTATGTTCTTATAAAATAAGGACTTAGTCGATGAAAAGTATATTAAGAATCACCTCGGGATAATCCTAGTAATACCCAATAGAAACATATCCTACCCAATGTCTCATGGTTGCAATGGCGGTTCTGCCCATTCGCAGATCATAAACAGGCATGGGTTTGTGATCGATGCTGGTAGAATATCCGATAAACTCTCCATTCAATGGTTTGGCGCCGGTTATTTTTTGAAGATTAATGGCTGTCATGAGTCCGAATGGCACGCAATACCTGCCACACCAGGTCCATTTGTATTCTTTGTAATTGTCCGGCTGAACAGTATAATCTATAAACCGGTGGATCATTTTCGGCGTTGGTTCGCCAAGCAGACAGTTATCGATTATTTCATGCTCGTGCTGAACTGCTTTTACATATCCTGTGCTGTCAGTACCAAACGGAGCCATATTTTTCCCTCCCCAATCCTCATCGCCATAATGCACGGCATCGGTAGTTATTAGCAGCGCAACATCTTTGCCCCATTCAAGATGATGGGATTTTAGGATCTTTGCGATTCCGGATGACAGTTGGTCTGAAATTTCTGACATTGTGACTTCATCCATGGCAGGAACAAGAATTGAAATAATTTCTACATCCCGGTTATAATACTGTAAAAATGGGAGCATACTTTCAACGGAATGCTCAATCCCCTGAAGACTGTCACTTACCAGACAAAAATCTTTTGACACAGCGCGTCTGAGTTCATCCCTGAATGGAGATACTTTTATTTTTCTATACGGGCCTTGCCAGCAAGAGTAAGTGTCGAAAACAATCTTGTCAGAAATATTCAGCTGCCGGGCTTTATGAGCAACTCCAAAAATAATTATTGTTTTGGCTTTTATGTTTCGAATCAGAGCAGGGTATTGCCACCCGACATAGGTATAATCATCGTGCGGACAGATGGCAACTCTCCATGCAGTATATGGATCAACCTTAACTTTTGAAAATTCAGCGGAATAGGTTTGGTTAATCCTGTTCATTATTGAATCTGTCTGCCAGCCGAGGTGTGCAAAACCTACAGTATCAACAACATTCCTCACTTTTGTAAAATCACCTGATAAACTGTCTGTTTTAAAAGCTGCTAGAAAAATAGCGGTAGCGGCTAAAAACAGAAAAATAAATTGTTTGTTCATACCCTCAAGCATAAAGAATAAAACTGAATTCAGTTCAAAGATAGGGATTCTGATAGAAATGTATACGAATTACAACCATCCATAAATTATCTGAAATATGATGTTTGGCCTTCAACCTGAAACATGCTCATATTTCAAATCCTGCTCCTTGAAGAATTGCTGTAACTTTATCGCTCAAAAGTCAACACTGTTTATAATACCATAACTGCACAAATGGATGATTCAACCACAAACATTAAAACCGCTGCCATACATTTTCTGGAACTAACGGCTGTCGGCAAAGTTACCGAAGCATTTGACTTATACGTGGGTCCGGATTTCAGACATCATAATATAAGTTTCAAAGGAGATGCTGCTTCACTTAAGGCTGCAATGCTCGAGAGCGCGGCTTATTTGCCCGAAAAGAAACTCGAAATCCAGTTTGCTTTACAGGAAGAAAACAAGGTTGCCATATATTCGAAAGTTGAAATATATCCGGGTGAGCCAGGTGTAGCACTGGTACATTTTTTTCTTTTCGAAAATAATAAAATTGCTGAACTCTGGGATCTGGCTCAGGCGCCTCCGGATGAAATTGTAAATGAATATGGCCTTTTTTAAAAAAGGATAAAGAAAAAAGAAAAATGGGAAAAAGGAAAAGGCAAAAGGCAAAAGCAATAGGTTGTGAGTATAAGCAAAAAAAAATGTTCCCATGATGGATTATAGCCATATTGATGAATATATCGCAGAATTTCCGGAAGCAACCCGCGAAATTCTTGAACAGGTTCGTGATACAATCAGAAAAGCGGCTACTGAAGCTAAAGAGGCAATCACCTATGGAATTCCGACTTTTAAGTTAAACGGCAACGTGGTTCATTTTGACGGCTATAAAAACCATATTGGCTTTTATCCAGGAGCAGCAGGAATCGAAAAATTTAAAGATATGCTATCTGCTTACGAACTATCGAAAGGTACTGTTCAATTCCCGATTGATAAACCAATTCCGATTAGTCTGATCACTGAAATTGTAAATTTCAGAGTGAAAGAGAATGTGGGAAAAGCTGAAGCGAAAGTTAAAAGAAAAAGCAAAAATTGATTAAAGCCCAGGATGGGTAACAATAATTTTTGCCGGATAAATCAGATCAGAAATCTATTTTTCCTCTGAAAGCTACCGTTTTATGAGCATGGTTTGTGCCTTCAAAGTTAAATTGCAAACCATCCTGTGAACTCCGGATAATATGGAGCATATCACCCGGCAGAGTTTCCTTCATAAAATTAACCGATATTTTTTTTGGAAAGTGGTTTTTATGGAAATCAATCGTAAAAGTATCCATCATCCAGTCAACATAGCGGGTTGAAGTAACATGCCTGTTCAGATCAAAATCAAAATAGCTTGATTTCACATCAAATTCATCACCTTCTGGCGTAGCGCTGAGCTTTACAGGAGATTCCTGAAGCGCGTGTTTTTCCTTCAGATGAACAAACATTTCGGCTTCGACAGCATCAAGTATTTTAGGCTTTTTAGTTTCCGCATCTATAGCCAGCCATCCTGCTGTAGCCCTGGCAATGATATTTTGTGCCTTATCTCTGATAATATAGTCGCGCATATACAGAAGGCCATCAAGTGTTTTTGGCCAGGTTTCCACCTCAACATCCTGGTTCCAGGTCATTGGCTGGTAGATTTCAAGTGTCATGCGACTGAGTACCCAGTATAGTTGCTGTTTTCGCAGACCTTTGAACCCGAATCCCAGGCTTTCGGCCGAATTTATTGCGGACTGGATCAGCAGATTTACCACACCGCCAAGGCGGACACGCAAAAACATATCGGTGTCGGCAGAAGAAATTTTAAAATTGCTGTATAAAGTGAGATCGTCTTCGGTAGGTTCCATCATAAATTCAATAATCGTTAAAATTACAAAAACGGATGATCCAAACTGGCTGGATCACCTGTTTATATCTGAAATTAAAATATATTTTTAGTTGGTTAATTCAAAACCGGCTTCCAGGCAACTGGCCGAGCTGGTTCCGACGAAAATTTTAAAGTCGCCCGGCTCAGCTTTAAATTTGAGACTGGAATTGTAAAAGGCCAGGTCGTTAGTGGTTAACGTAAAATTCAGCGTTTTGCTTTCGCCTGCTTTTAGAAATACTTTTTGAAATCCTTTCAGCTCTTTTACCGGCCGTGTAATACTGCCAACCATATCGCGGATGTATAGCTGAGCCACTTCGGCGCCATCGTATTTTCCTGTATTGGTAAGCTTTACCGAAACATTCAAGGTTCCGTTGGAAGACATTTCCTGCTTGTCGAGTTTGAGGTCGGAATAATTGAATGTAGTGTAACTGAGACCAAAACCAAAAGGGAACAAAGGATCATTATCAACATCCATGTACTGGCTTTTGTATTTGTCATTTTTAACGGCATCGTAAGGTCGGCCAGTGTTTTTATGGTTGTAGTAAATCGGAATCTGTCCCACGTTAACAGGGAATGTCATGGTTAATTTTCCGGAAGGATTATATTTCCCATAAAGCACATCAGCAACAGCATTTCCGGTTTCGGTTCCACCGTGCCATGCTTCGAGAATTGCCGGAACGTTGGCAGCCTCAAATCCGATGGTAAGTGGCCTGCCATTCATCAGGACAAGAACTACGGGTTTACCGGTTTTTAATAAGGCTTTTAATAACTCGTGCTGGCGGCCGGGTAACCCGATATCGGTTCTGGAAGCTGCTTCGCCACTCATATCGGAAGCTTCGCCAAGTACGACAACTATGATATCCGCTTCTAAACCAACATTGTAAGCTTCGTTTATCATCTCGTCATCGGTACGTTTGTCCATCGAACCTTTTTCGTACATATGTTTTAGGTGTTCCGCTTCAGTAAACAAGTTACAGCCTTTTGCATAAGTTATTTTTGCTGAATTGCCGAGCAGGTTTTTGAGGCCTGCAAGTACAGTGATTGAATTTTTTTCGTGAGTTGCCGGAGCCCATGTTCCGATTACATCACGCCTGTTGTCAGCCAAAGGACCTATAAGTGCTATGCTTTTCGTCGGATCCAGAGGAAGTAGTTGATTTTCATTCCTGAGCAATACCATTGAATTCTCAGCTACAGTGCGAGCGGCCTGCCTGTTTTCGGGAGTAAGCATATCATTTATTGCACGCTCCTCGTTACAATACCGGTATGGATCGTCGAACAATCCGAGTTTATACTTTGCTTCGAGAATGCGGCGGCAGGCATCATCAATTGTTTTCTGGCTAACTTTTCCTTCTTTTACCAGTTGTTTTGCATTCAGAAGAAAACCTTCGCTCACCATATCCATATCAATGCCGGCGTTTAACGCAAGTGCCGAAACGTCTTTCATATCTTTTCCAATACCGTGTTCAACAAGTTCCATTACAGCTGTATAATCAGTAACAACAAATCCCTTGAATCCCCATTGCTTACGAAGCAAATCGGTCATAAGCCATTTGTCGGCGGTTGCAGGTATACCATTTATTTCGTTGAATGAGCTCATGGCCGAACCGGCACCGGCATCGAAAGCCGCCTTATAAGGTGGCAGATAATCATTATACATCCTCACCATGCTCATATCCACGGTATTGTAATCCCGGCCGGCTTCGGCGGCGCCATACAATGCAAAATGTTTCACACAGGCCATGATGGTATTGTTTTTCTTCAGATCATCGCCCTGATATCCTTTAACCATAGCTTCGGCAACGCGTGACCCTATATATGGATCTTCGCCGGCGCCTTCGGCAACACGGCCCCAGCGGGGATCGCGCGAAATATCGACCATAGGCGAAAATGTCCAGCAAATACCGTCAGCACTGGCTTCCTGTGCTGCTACGCGCGCTGATTTTTCGATCATTGCCATATCCCAGCTGCTTGATAATGCAAGTGGTATAGGAAAAGCGGTTTCATATCCATGTATTACGTCCATGCCAAATATCAATGGAATTTTCAGTCGGCTTTCCTCGACGGCCACTTTCTGTACCGCGCGGATTTTAGCAACGGACTTAACATTAAATAAGCCGCCCACCTTGCCTTCCCTGATTTTTTGGCCGATATTGGTACTGGCCATGTTTCCAGTAATGATATCCCCTGATCCCGGCAGGTTTAACTGTCCGATTTTCTCGTCAAGAGTCATCTTGTTCATCAACGCATCGATGAAAGGTTTCATTTTTGGATCTGGTGATACCGGCTTATTTTGGGCATTACTTATAAAAGCAGAGAATAAAAGAAAAGCCAGAATCAGCGTTTTTGTATTTTTCATGTTTAAACCTGTTGTTTTATTGATTATATCGGATATAAATTGCGATGTTACAATTAATCTGCTTTTTGAACCGGGGTTTGCAAACTTACACCATTTTCGTTTATTGCTTCGATGGTGAA
>JBBRYZ010000166.1:0-8237 GCA_038237165.1 Bacteroidales bacterium
AATCAGGGCGTATAAGGGATTTGCACCCTCTGGAAAAATTCATCCACTCGCGGACATTGAATAATTTATTTGTATTTTTGAAATTTATTCAATGCATGGGAGTGGGTGCGCTGCTCATGCAGGGCACACACAAAGGCTATAAATAATGTCGGGTTACATACATAATTGGGAGTTTTGTCGCCCGTACCGGCATTGGTGTTGGTTGACAGCGGACAACCACGCAATCCGCCACTATTCATAGCCTAACCGTTGGCGCTCATTTTTAAAAACCGACATGAAAGCAATTCTTAGTATTCTATTATTGATTTTTGTGAGTTGTTCTGTCAGTAGACAAGGTGTCTTTTATACTGAAATGCCGAAAAGTCCATCACTTAAACTGACAGAGAATTTTTTGACAATTAAGACCTCAAATTCAATTAAGAATTCCGCATTATCAATCTATGAGATTCAAGTTTCTGTAGACTCAAATAAAAATGAAGTTTTTGTATCCGCAAACCAAGCCGCAGGGAAAGAATTTAAAGAGATTTTTTCGGTGAATCTTTCAGAATATAAAATTACAGATTGGACTGCGTATTCATTTTATTGGCTAGACCCAGACAAGAAAATAACAAAGCTAGATATCTGAAATGAAAAAAAACGAGCCACAAAGGCTATAAATAATGGCGGGTGAAGTACATAATTGATCCTGATAGCTATCGGGATCTTAATCCGTAACGGCAGTGGTGCTAAGGGCAACTCCTTTGTGGCTGCACAATAATGTGTTTTTTTTACAACCGCTTCAAAAACAATCGCATCACAGATTTTCTTTTTCCTTAAAAATATATTTAATCTTGCCCTCGCCGGTCGAATTTTCGGTATTGTTTTCAATTTCAGTTTTATCCTCAGTTCTGCCTTGCTTCTCTGTTTCTGATTGTTCAGCGTAATCCATACCATCATCTTCGGCTTCATCTTCCTCATCCCATTGATAAATTTTACGCTGAGGACCTTCTTCGCGGTATGCAAAAGCAATTAGTATTCCTGCCAGCCCACCCAGCAGGTGCGATTCCCAGGAGATATTTTTACCTGGAAAGAAATCGGGTGAAATACCCCAAACCATGCTACCATATAAAAAAGCGACCAGCAATGAAAACGCCATCATACGAGGTTCCTTGCGCAATAATCCACCTGTAAAGTGAAATGTGGCCAGCGCATACACTACGCCCGATGCGCCAATATGGATACCTGTGTTTTTCGCAAAAATCCAGACCCATAGCCCTGTTACCAACCAACAAAGAATAAAAATGGTTTTTGCTTTTTTGCCATAATAATAAAACAAACCCGATGATAATAAAAACAGAGGAACCGAATTGGATGAGAGGTGTGCCCAATCGGCATGAAGAAACGGTGAAAATATAATGCCGCGCAATCCCAGTACGGTTTGCGGCTCTAATCCATATCCAGCAAACGAAATCTGGAAACTGACTTCAATAAGTTTGATTATCCACAGCAACAGAACTAAAAGTCCCGGGAATATCATGCTGCCAAAAAATCTCCGTTTTTCTTCCTCTTCCATACATAGAAATTGCCTCACTAAAGTACTGCTTTTTGCGAGGCAATTGAACATGAACTGTGTTAAACAGGTGTTAGGGTTTAGGATTTAGGGGTTAGCTTCCGAATTCTGAATTTAGTAAGCAAAACCATTAACTATTTCCCATTAACCTTTTCCCAATACCTTTTAACCATTTCCCTTTAACCTTTTTCTCCTTAACCATTAACCATTTCCCATTAACTATTTCAGTGCTTTTTCGGCACTTTCGGATCTACAATAGTGAACACCCTGTTAATGGTAAAGCCAAGAAAAATGCCACCGTCAGTCCATTTATTAGTAGTTTCGCTTATAAAGGCCCTTTCGAACATAGGCTGTGCATTGGTAAGTCTGAACTGAAAAACATGGCCACCGGTTTCTAAATCTACGCCTACCGACAGGCAATTACGGTATTTGGCAGTTTCAGTTGCACTAACAGAAAAAGAATTTACAAATCCCGGAATCTGGTAGAAATATTCTGCATTTATGGATGTGCGATCGGCAATCTTATACCTTCCGCCAATACCTACCGAATAATTATCATTGTGATTATCTCGCGTTGCTACTAGATTTTTATGAATATATGTCGGTGTAATTTGCAGTGAAAAAGCATTTGAGAATTTGCGTGCAACAAGTAACTGTGCTGTGTACGACATGCGGGATGTGAAATAGTTTTTACGCGAAGGATCAGTAAAATGGAGCGAATTCAGAAAACTGGCTCCATAAAATGATACAGAAACGGGCATATTCCTCTCTCCTGTACTCTGTCTCAATATTTTAGCTTTTAATGAACCATCAAATGTCTTTTCGTAGGAACTCCTGCCAATGCTTACACTCAGCCAGTCGTTAATCCCATATTCAAGTCCGAGTCTGATGGTCGATTGATCCATGCCCCACATGTTATAGGCGCCGGTATATAAAGCGCCGAAGTCATGCTCGATCAGGAACTGAAGTGTTCCGGCAGCCGGGCTTTCTATCGATTGTCCCAGCACTATGCGTGTGGTTTTAAATGTGGCATAGGTGTAGGTAGTTGCTGGAGTTTCATCCTTTAACATATCCATTAAATCCTGGGCGAATAACTGCCCGGATACAATAGTTAAAATAAGCAGGAATGCTAATGTCTTGATTCTTATCATGGTATCTTATATTATCGGAATATTAATCAATCTGAGAATTATTTAACAATAGAGCATTTGTTGAACTTTATATCCGTCTGGTCGAAACCGGTGCAAAAGCCTTTTATTTTTACAGAAACATCTTTCGGAAGGGCAGAAGCCACGCTGTTGTATTTCTGAAGCATCTCACAGCGAACTGATTTATCGCCAAACATCGAATCAACTTCCATTACAAATACGGCATATACAAGGGTGTCGGATTTGTCGGTGCGATTCAATTTGCCGGTAAGTTCAATAACTTTTCCTGTGTAAAGCGAATCAGCTTTCTTCGGGTTGGCATTGTATTGTTTCCATATTTCCTCAGTTGCGATGGAATAAGCAGGCGTTGCATTTTCAATATCTTCGTGTGGTTTATTAATATAGAATTTCCAAACAAGTGCTGCTGCGACAACTCCGATTGCTGCTATTACGACTGCTACCCTAATTAGTTTTTTCATGATCTCAGATTTTATGGCTTTATTTGTTAATTGTTGGGCATTCCTTGCTTGATCCATATATCCATTTTGGTCAGGTCACAATCTGATAGCTTGCCTCCGCTCTGCGGCATAGCCAGAAAGCCTGAGTAGTGGTTGATAGCACCCTTTATGCGTGTTATATTCGCCTTAACAGAAGTATAATTATCAGTAACGATATTCCCACCGGGATTGCTACCGCTATGGCACGAATTACAATATCCGCCAAAAACCGGAGCTATTGATTTAGAATATGTTACGTTGGTTGTATCGCAGGCACTGCTTCCAAGGTATATATCTTCTTCGTTGTCGTAATAGCAACTGTTTACTGACAGAGCCAAAGCAAATAGTAATATAATTCCGGATAATGATTTCATAGGATATAAGTTAAACATTGAGGTATTGGCATTTTATGTTGATTGGATTCTTCTGTACGATCGATTAATTTTTGGCATTAATTGTCCTTAGCTCCTTGCAGAATCCACAAGCTGATTAGATCAATCTGTGTTTTAGTCAAAGGAGGTTTCGACTTTGGTGGCATAAGGTTTCCATCCCAGGAGTTTGCTGTAATTATTTTGTGAAGTTCGCTTTTCACAGGTTGTCCATCGATCACAAGACTGTGAATATCGGCATATGTGTTAAGAGCTTTCTTTTCGCCACCCTGACCGTGGCAATCAGGCACATTGCAGTTCGAATTGATGATAAGCATTACATCCTTTTGGAAAGATACTTCAGGAGTACCTGCAATGAGCAGGGGTTCATGCTGGCACGACATCATCATTATACCCAGAAATGTTAACCCGGTTACAATACACAATTTTAATGATTTCATTGGTTGTTAGTTAAATTGTTTTATTTTCTGCAATTATAGACTTTGAATAATTTCATACCGCATAAATTATCTGCCAATGATTAAAAATACAAAATTAGGTGATTAACGCAACGTTTTATTTTTATTGTTCCGTTTGTGATAAAGTTCACGTATAATTTAATTGCCGATATAATCCAGCAATTTACAATCATTCTTATCTTTCGCGAAATGAGAAAAATTGTTAAATGAATTACCGTGTCAAAAGGTTTATACATATTTATGCGATAATTCATGTAATTTTGGACTTCAAATTAAATCTCAGGACAAAGTATGAAATTCACACCATATACATTACTTATATCTCTGCTGCTTCTTCTAAGCATAAATGTTTCAGCTCAGTTTCAGCCCAAAGTTGACCCGAAGGAAACTACCCTGAAGTTCAACACACTAATGCAGCTTTTAAACTACTACTATGTTGAAAATGTTGATCAGGCCAAGCTAACCGAGGATGCCATTGTTGCTGTACTCAAGGATCTTGACCCTCATTCGGTTTATATTTCGAAAAAGGAAGTAGAAAAAACAAACGAACCACTTGTAGGTAACTTCGAAGGTGTTGGCATTCAGTTTCAGATTTATAAGGACACCATCCTTGTTATTTCGCCGGTTCCAGGCGGGCCCTCCGACAAACTGGGAATAATGGCAGGTGATAAAATAATAAAAATCAATAACGAAGATGCGTTTGGTAAAAAAATAAATAACCAGTTTGTGCTCGATCATCTGCGCGGACCCAAAGGGAGCAAAGTAACTGTTGCCATTTACCGCAAAGGACGAAAGGAACTGCTTGATTATACTATTACCCGCGACAAGATTCCGCTCAACAGCATCGACGCATCGTATATGCTTACCGATAATATCGGTTATATTAAATTGTCGCGTTTTGCAGCTACTTCGGCCGACGAATTTATTGATGCCGCCAACCAATTGAAAAAACAAGGGATGAAAAACCTGGTTTTTGACCTTCGCGATAACGGCGGCGGATACCTTAATATAGCCTTTGATCTTGCCGACCAGTTTCTGCCATCAGGCAAACTTGTAGTTTATACCAAAGGGATCCGCAGTCCAAGGCAGGATTATATTGCTACTTCGAGTGGCACGTTCGAAACCGGCAAACTGGTAGTTTTGATTGATGAAGGTTCGGCCTCGGCTTCCGAAATCGTTTCAGGCGCCATACAGGACTGGGATCGTGGCCTGATATTGGGACGGCGGTCTTTCGGCAAGGGACTGGTTCAGCGACCCTATATGCTGCCCGACAGTTCGATGGTACGCATTACAACGGCGCGTTACTACACTCCTTCGGGCAGGTGTATCCAGAAATCGTATGCCGACGGTGAAGATGAATATAGTGAAGATATTTATAAACGCTTTAAACACGGTGAATTATACCATGCCGATAGCATAAAATTCCCTGATTCACTAAGGTATTTTACGCATAATAAGCGTGTTGTTTATGGAGGAGGTGGCATTATGCCGGATTACTTTATTCCACTCGATACCTCTTTTGTTTCGCGCTACTACACCGATATTCTCCGTAAAGGACTCTTAAATGATTATACAGTTCAGTATATCGAATCACGGCGGAAAGACCTTCTGAAATCATATCCTGATATTAAGGCATTCAAAGCCGGGTTTAAGGATGACCAGAAGTTTCTTGACGACTTTGTTACTTATGCTGCCACTAAAGACGTGCCACGAAACGATAAGGACCTCAAAGCTTCAGGATATCAGATCAGAACAGTTCTGAAAGCATTGATAGCAAGAAATCTTTATAATATGAATGCCTATTTTGAGGTAACAGGAGCGATCGATGATGATCTGAAAAAAGCAATTGAAGTGATCAAAAATGATGCACTATTCATGAAGCTTTCGCAGCGGAAATAAAAATTCCTTTTACCCAATACGAATGCTGATTTGTAGCTTTATTAGCTGTAGATCAGCATTTTTGATTATAAATGGTGTCACCAAGAAAACTCATTCTCTTACGTAAAAATAAGCTCAATTTCATTAATTTTAGGTTTGGTGTGCAAGACTCAATCTACTGTGCGCGAGGGCCTTCCATTATGGGGACTGAGTGATGCGTGTGGACAAAACTCATTTTAAACTCGTCACTTGCGCACTCAATAGTTTTAAGCCCTGATTCAGACTTGTTTTTCTGGGTGAATTAAGATCCACATCTGGAAAATATACAAGTAAAAAGCTATCTTCGCAGCCTCAAAGCCATTACTCACAACATGTCATTCCAAACATTTAAAGTCTACCTTTTTGCGGCTTTATCCATGCTTTTCTGGGGACTATCCTATGTTTGGTTTAAAATAGCCGTCAATTCTTACGGTCCGCTTACTATTATTTTTCTGAGGCTAATTTTATCAGGTGGGATATTGCTGTTTTTCACCCTTCTTACACAATCTGGGCAATCCATTAAACGAAAAGATCTGAAATATTTTATGCTGCTCTCTTTCTTGCAGCCTTTCTGCTATTTCTTAGGTGAGAGCTTCGGACTGACGTTTGTTTCATCCACAGTTGCATCGGTTATCATTGCTACCATACCCTTATTTAGTCCATTTGCTGCTTATTATATGGTACGCGAAAAAGTTACTTTTCCTGTGGTCCTTGGGATTGTTTTTTCATTTACCGGGATACTGCTAATGCTGATAAATCCTGATCTATCACTCATTGCTGCACCAAAGGGCGTTTTGCTTTTGTTCTTTGCCGTGTTCTCTGCCGTAGTCTATTCAGTTGTAATACGTAAAATTCCTCATGAATACAGCCCGGTTACCATAATAACCTATCAGAATCTGATAGGCGCCGTATATTTTCTGCCATTGTTCCTGGTCTTTGATTTTCAACATTTTATAACTGTTAAGCCAACAAGGGAGCTTATATCGGCCATGTTGCTTCTCGCTGTTTTCGGATCCACTCTGGCTTATATTTTCTATATCACTGCCATAAAGGGTATTGGAGTGATAAAAGCCAATATATTTGCAAATCTGATACCTGTATTCACCGGAATATCCGCATTTTTTGTCCTTGATGAGAAATTTACAACTATGAAAATTAGCGGTATGCTTTTGGTGATGTTCGGTGTGGTAGTATCTCAATCCCGCAAAATAGGACAGATGATGCTTCGTGAAAACCAGAATAAAATGCGGAAGAACAGAATTAAACAACCGGAATAGAATTAAAATCATGTTCTTCTGAATTGTACCAGCACTCGGGAATTAATTTTAAATAATAAAGATGAAAATACTTGTTTTAGGTGCCGGATTAGTTGGAGGGCCTATGGCTCTTGACCTTGCCAGGAATGGTGAATTTGAAGTAACATCAGCGGATAGGAGTGAGGAAGCTCTTTCACGACTCAGAAATGTGGCAGGAATTACTACAGTTCAGGCTGACCTTGACAATGCTGACGATCTTGAAGCTCTGGTGAAAAAACATGACCTGGTTATCAGTGCTGTTCCTGGTTTTATGGGATTCCGAACATTGGAAAGGGTGATTGAATGTGGTAAAAACGTAGTTGATATAGCCTTTTTCCCTGAGGATATGTTCCTGCTCGATGCCAAAGCCAGGGAAATGAATGTAACCGCTATTTGCGATATTGGCGTAGCCCCCGGAATGAGTAATGTGCTTATCGCTTATGGCGCTTCGATGCTTGATACGCTCGAAAAGGGAATCACCTACGTTGGCGGATTGCCTGTAGTACGAACATGGCCTTTTGAATACAAAGCTGTTTTCTCACCCATTGATGTCATTGAGGAATACACCCGGCCTGCCCGTTATATTGATGGTGGAAGGTTGGTAGTTCGCGAAGCGCTTTCCGATCCTGAACTTATTGATTTTCCGAATATCGGAACTCTTGAAGCTTTTAACAGCGATGGATTACGTACGCTTGCCACCACAATAAAAGGTGATTATCTGATTGAAAAAACACTCAGGTACAAAGGGCATATCGAAAAGATGGCCGTACTTCGTGATACCGGTTTTTTTGAAAAAGAACCTATACTGATAAACGGAGTAATGATCAGTCCACTGGAATTCACATCACGTTTGCTATTTCCTAAATGGAAATTACAGCCGGGTGAAGAAGACCTGACAGTGATGCGTATTATTACCGAAGGACTGAAAGACGGAAAACGACTGCGTTATACCTGGGATTTATTCGATAAACTTGACAAACAGAC
>JBBRYZ010000167.1:0-8093 GCA_038237165.1 Bacteroidales bacterium
GTACCGCCCGAGCTTCGCAAAGCTCGTTTCCTAACAGTGCGTCAGGCGGTCTTCAACCTGAACGGCAAATTGGGTTGTAAGGCTCTTTCATCCTTTAGGTATTTGATTTATATTTGCGCACGCTTCGTGGCGCACCAGATTTCACGAATTTGCACAGTTTTAAGACTGCTTTTATCAGTTTTCATCAAAAAATTTGACCTTAGTCATTTATTCATTTCTGTGTAATCAGCGTAATCTGTGGCTTGTATCCATCCTCTTTGGATTAGATTGCTGATTAATGGAATTTATTTTAATATTTTGTTTGGTATGATGTGTTAATGCCTAATTTTGCATTGTTATTTAAATAACAATGCTGATTGTTATCCAAATAACATTACACGGTTAAAACAACTTGTTTATCAAACATTTAGATCGATATTCAGGTAAAATATATTGAAATAAAAAAACTCTCAGTGATATGAAAAAGAAGCTTCTTATACGAGATCTTACTCTCCGCGATGGTCAACAATCACTTTTTGCAACCCGCATGAATCAAAAGCAGGTTGAACGCACACTGCCAGGTTTTAAAGCTGCGGGCTTTTATGCCCTCGAAGTTTGGGGTGGTGCAGTTCCTGATTCAATTATGCGTTACCTCAACGAGAATCCCTGGCATCGGCTCGAGAGTATTAAGAAATTTATGGGTGACACAACGCTTCTGACGGCTTTATCGCGCGGCCGGAATCTGTTTGGTTACAGCCCTTATCCTGATGATGTAATCAGCGGATTTAACCGTAATGCCATACAATCAGGAATATCGATCATGCGAATTTTTGATGCTCTGAACGACTTGGATAACATACGCTCGACCGTAAAATTTGTGAAAGAAAACGGCGGTATTGCCGATTGTGTTCTCGTTTATACCGTTGACCCAAGATATTCCAAGCGCGAAAAGGTGAAGGCGCTGATGCATGCCAAAGTGCTGCCGACCAAAATCTTTACTAAGGAATACTACCTTCAGAAAGCGATTACGCTTCAGGAAATGGGTGCTGATATCATTACAATTAAGGATATGGCCGGACTTATTACACCGAGAAGGGCTGGAAAGCTGGTGCGTATGATTAAAGAAAACACTACGGTTCCGGTTGATTTTCACACACATTGCACACCGGGGTATGGCCTGGCTTCCACTCTAATGGCTATTGTTAATGGTGTTGATATTGTAGATACCTGCCTTATGAGTTTTGCAGGAGGTACAGCCGCACCGGCTTTTGAACTGATACAATTATTCTGCAACCGTATGGATATTGATACCGGTGTTAATCTTGATGCCGTTGTCGGACTCGATAAGGAATTACGCGCCATACGCGCTGAACTGCAAGAATTCGATGGCTACCAGGCTCCCCGCGAATTCAATATCCTTACAGACACCTTACCCCCCGATATTGACCAGATGATGGGAATGGCCATCGCTTATGCAAAAGCGGATAAAGAAGACGATCTGATCGAAGTTTGTCATCGCATCGAAAACTGGTTCGGATTTCCGGAACCTGATGCCAAAATATGTGAAGCTGAGATTCCCGGCGGAATGTATTCTAATATGCTGGCACAGCTCAAACAATTAAAACTCGAGAAATTGTTGCCACGTGCTTTGGAACTTATTCCTTTGGTGCGTCTGGCTTCTGGTTGTCCGCCACTTGTTACCCCAACCAGTCAGATTGTTGGTGTGCAGGCTGTAAACTGTGCTTTAGATGAGTCCAATGGCGTTCCACTATATACCACCAAGTCCATACAGTTTGTTAACCTGGTGAAAGGCGTTTACGGACACACCCCTGTTCCGGTTGATCCTGATTTCAGGTTTAAGCTTGCCGGAGTAAAGGTTGAAACACCTTATGATACAAAGTTTTATAAGAAGCAGGAGAACCCGGTTTTCGAAGAATATGGTGATGTAAAACTGGCTCTGAATGAGAAAGAAGAACTTCTGCTCGAACTCTTTCCTTCCGTTACGCGTGATTATCTTAAGAAACGTATGGAAGATACATACCTTGCTGAGATACACCGTGTTGAAGAGGAAAAAAGTCGCAAAATAGAAGAAGAGAAGCATAAATACAATATCCTTACGCCCGAAGAAAAACACAAAAGACTGATTGAAGGACTGTATAATTATGAATGGTCAGTCACCGATGGCGAAACGATAGGGCTTTCGTAAATTTGGATTAACTGGCAATCGATGATCGGGTGCGCGAGGTTGCGATTTTATCTGTAACTTTGCAAAAAAAGAAAAATGAGCTCAACGAATATTTTTATTGCACATCCTGCTACTGATGAGCAGCTCAATGCTTTAAAAGCGGTTGTTAAGGCTTTAAAGGTAAAATTTGAAATATAAAAGTAGATCAGCTGGAAGAAATATTTCCTTCGAAAAAAAATATCCTTGACAACCTGAAAACAGGGCTTGAAGAGGTAAAGCTTTTTAAAAAAGGCAAATTAGAAACCACTTCAGCAAATGCTTTTTTGAATGAGTTATAAGGTTGAACTTACCACAAACGTTAAAAAAGAAACCAAAAAACTGGTTAAGAGATATCCATCTTTGAAATCAGAACTAGCTAATCTCTTTACGGAACTTGAAGAAAATCCCACTTAAGAGACATCTTTAGGCAATGATATTTACAAAATCCGTCTAGCAATTGCTTCAAAGAATAAGGGGAGATCAGGCGGCGCAAGAGTTATTTCGTTTGTAAAAGTTACCGATACAACAGTACTGCTTTTCTCTATTTACAACAAAGGGGATAAAGATTCTAACTCTGACAAAGAAATTGAAGAACTGATAAAAAGTTATTTGTAAAAATTGGTGTAAGATTTCAAAGCATTGTAAGCCGTGGTTGGCGATATGATGGGCTTTCGAAAATTTTATTGACCCGAATATAAATGGAATGGCTGCTATCACTCGAAGCCATTTTTACGTTAGATAAATTAGTGCTATATATTATTACTGCTGGCTGAACCATACAATTTAGTTCATCTGTAATTATTTCGTTTTCAAACCGTACAAGTCCACCCTTCAATCCACTTTGAAAACGTGTGAATATTGTAACTCTTAAATTGAATTGTGTAACATGTGTATGTAAATATAGTCTTTAATTTGTATTCATATTAATAACAATTAAAAATGAAAAAAATGAAAACAAAACTTGGTTTGCTAACAGTAGCTTTTTGCGTACTATCCACATTTCTTTTTACATCCTGTGAAAAGGAAAAAACGGAAGTTAACATGATTGTAAGGAATTGGAATTTAGTGTCGAAGACTGTATTGGGCGTAAATGTTGCAACAGATTGCGAAAAGAATTCAACATGGAATTTCAAAACTGATGGAACATATGTTATCAAAGATAATTGTGACAATACACAAACAGGAACCTGGAAATTAGCCGAGGATGGGAAAACCTTGACAGTGAACAATGCAACTGCTTATACGGTGATTGAAAATAGCATTTCTAAACTCGAAATCGAAATGCAGGTAGGTGAAATCGGATTAGTTCGATGGTCATTTAATTAATGGATAAATTATAAAACCATAAAGCTTCAAGGTTTTGAAGCTTTATGGTTTATCTAAAAAAAACGTGATTCTTTATCATGTTTTTTTTATATCTAAAATCTTCTGTACATTATACCAAACAATAAATACAAAAGTATATTACCTTTTGTTCACGAGTTTGCTTCAATATAGAAAGAGAGTTATCAATTCCTATGCTTCCAAAACGGTTGGACAGGAAATATTAAACTTCACTTGCACTCATGCAGCGGGTGCAATATGCCCATTCATGAACTTCACTTCAAATCTGACAAAATCAACTCTATCAGTTGGCCTTGCAGTATAAAAGGGTTGTGCTGCTTTTTATAAATACTTCATTAACTGTGTTTTTCCATTTCCTGCGCACGCTTCAAGCACGTGAGGAAGTGTCTTCCATTTCCCTCCTTCCTCCTTCCATCTTTTTTCCCATTCAATTCCTTCCACCAATTTATTACCTTTGCCATCCTAGCTTTTAAAAATGAAACGTTTACACAAAATATTTCTTGCATTACTTTCAGGATTATTATTAAGTGCCAGCTGGCCCGAACGCGGTTTCCCGTTTTTATTGTTTATCGGCTTTGTTCCTTTATTGATTGTTGAATACGAACAGTGGAAAAATCGTGAGAATAACCATGCTTCGGGCATGATACCTTATATAATTCTTTCTATTTCCACCTGGGTTCTGCTCACTACATGGTGGGTTGCAATATCAACTCCAATCGGAATTGTTGCAACTATTCTTGTAAATACTTCGCTTGTAGGTGGTGCTTTTTACCTGTTTCATATCACGCATCGCAGGCTTTCGGGAGTATCTGCAGCTTATACAGCACTGATCGGTTATGTGTTAACAGCCGAGTTTATTCACTTACGCTGGGATTTGAACTTCCCGTGGCTTAACCTGGGGAACGGTTTTGCAGCTTACCCAAAATTGATTCAATGGTATGAATTTACAGGCATTTTCGGCGGTTCGCTTTGGATTCTGCTGGTGAACATCCTGATCTTCTTTTTTGTACGCGATCGTATTCTTCTTAAAATTTGTAGTCGTACAGTTGGCATAAGAATGGCGGCAACCATTGTGCTGATTATCACACCAATCATAATTTCACTGGTAATGTATCACCGCTACACTGAGAAAATAAACCCGGTGGATGTGGTTGTGGTTCAGCCGAATATTGATCCCTACAACGAAGCGTATGAGATCGATCCTTTGGTAATTACTCAGCGAATGTTGGCGCTTGCCTCTGAGAAAGCGGATAGCTTTACTGATTTCGCCGTTTTTCCCGAAAGTGCTATACAGGAATATGTTTTTGAATACCGCATTGAAGTTTCACCCAGCATAGCTCTCATCAGGAAATTTAACAGAAGTTATGCAAGGATGAATGTGGTTACCGGCATTTCCACAAGAAAGGTATTTGATTTGGGAGAGCCTTTAAGCGCGTCTGCCAGAAAGTTCAGCCAGACTGAAGATTATACTGGACCAGACCGATATTATGATTCATACAATACAGCGCTATATGTCGCCCACGACAGTACTTTGCAGAAATACCACAAATCAAAACTTACTCCGGGCGTTGAACTTATGCCTTACCTTGACGTATTGCCCTTTCTTAAAAAGTTTGCTATTGACCTAGGCGGAACAACCGGCAGCCTGGGTGTAAATCCGGATCAAACCCCATTTGTTATTAATGATAGTCTTAAGGTTGCGCCCTGCATTTGCTACGAATCCGTGTATGGCGAATTTATGACCCGTTTTATTCAAAACGGAGCCAATGTAATATTTGTGATAACCAACGACGGATGGTGGGGCAACACTCCCGGCCACCGGCAACATCTGTTATTTTCGGTTCTCAGGGCAATTGAAACAAGGCGTAGTATTGCCCGCTCGGCCAATACAGGAATTTCGTGCTTTATTAACCAACGTGGCGATATCTCACAACGAACGGAATACTGGGTTCCTGCTGTTATCAGGCAAAAAATCAATGCCAACGACAAAATTACTTTTTATGTTAAATACGGCGATTATATTGGCCGAATTTTCTTGCTGGTAGCCGCTCTTTTTGCATTGTTGACGATCTCTGCTTCGCTCCGAAAACGGAAACACGGGATTTAATTTCGGATTTCGGATTTGAGATTTCTGAATTAAGGACTGATAATGCTTTGGAACTGACTACATTCTGCTGTTAATTCACGGAAGACTTTTGTTTACAAGTTACCCTAAACCCCTGAAGGGGCTTAATGGTGACGAGCAATTCCTTTTTCTATTAACCATTTTCTATTAACTTTTTCCTGAAATCCGAAATCCCCATTCCCCATTTTACTCCCCCTTTTTTCTGTTAACCATTTTCTATTAACTTTCTCCCCATTCCCCCCATTCACCGCCACAAATCCGGCATTCACCGTTTTTCAATTGCAGAAATTCTGTATTATTTTGAATTTTGCCGAACAAAATATAAATCTGATCGTTTATACACACTTAACACAATGGAAACATTTTTAATTCATTTCGTTTCCAATGTTTTAAAATAGTGTAATTTTGCAGCCCGTAAAAAAAAAATAATGGACCAAAAAGTGGAACGCATATTATCCGAAAGCCTGCGGCTGTTTAAGAAAAATGGAATACGTAGTGTATCAATGGACGATATTGCAAAAGAACTGGGAATGTCGAAAAAAACGATTTACCAGTATGTAGAGAATAAAACCGAATTAATTGAGATGGTTCTCAATTATTTAAGGGAAAAAGAAAGTGCACCTTGCCTCACAGGCGATATCACAACCATGAATGCAATTGATATCCTTCTGTCGGCCAGCCGTAATGTCGGTAAACAGCTTAAGGATCTTAATCCAATCAATTCCTTTGAACTACAGAAATATTACCCGATCATCTGGCGTGAGTTTGTGGTTAAAAAACGCGATCATGTTTTTGAAGTGATTAAGAAAAATTTCGAACAGGGCATTGCTGAAGGAATATACCGTAATGATCTCAATATCGATCTGGTGGCGCATCTTTATATTCAGAAACTTGAGGATGTTCATAATCCGGAGTTTTTGGAATCGGTGAATTTTGAATTCGAAAAAGTGTTTGAGGTCATGTTCGATAACCACATCCGTGGCATTGCCAATGCCGAAGGACTTGCCTACTATGAAAAACAAATAAAAACGACAAATATTAACATCTGATTTATGAAATTACTGCATCTCACAACCATGTTCTCATTCCTACTGTTCTTTGCATTTCAGTACAATGCGAATGCTCAGGACAAACAGTCTGAAACAACCTCGCTCAGCCTGAAACAAGCGCAGGATTACGCGGTTAAAAATAATGCAAACTCCCGCAATTCGTCAATCGATATGGAACTGGCCAAAAAGAAAATCTGGGAAACAAAAGCAATTGGTTTACCGCAAATCAATGCACAGGCTAATTACCAGCATTTGTTTCAGGTTCCGGAACTGAGCCTTGGCGGTAGTTCTTACCTGAAAACAGATTTGCCCTCAGGTACTCCTATCACTTCAACAAATATCAATAATAAAGATATTTACCTGGGGTTCAATCCATCGGCTCCGATACCTTTAGGTGTACCTAATAATACTACGGTAAATCTTACAGTATCGCAGTTGATATTTAGTGGCGAGTATATTGTAGGATTGCAGGCAACCAAAGTGTTTTATGAAATGACGGATCAAAACAGGCAGAAAACTGAGTCCGACATCAGGGAATCGGTTGCAAATACTTATGCCATGGCGCTTTCGTTCGAACAAACCCGCGACATTCTGGACAAAACGCTCCTCAATACCAACAAGACCTTGTCGGATATGCAGGCGATGTATAAACAGGGACTTATCGAAAATACAGATGTGGATCAGATTGAACTGATCACTTTAAATCTTAAAAATGGTTTGAGCTCAATGAACCGGCAGCTTGATGCCACTTACGATCTTCTTAAATTTCAGCTTGGAATGCCGTTCGGCGATAAAATTATCCTTACCGACAATCTCGATGGCATTGCCAATACCGTAAGTCTGGAAACGCTGATCGCTACGCCTTTCAATATTAAAAATAATCTGGATTACCAGATACTCAACACATCCGAACTTATCGGTAACCTGAACCTGAAAAGAGAAAAAAGCACTTACTTACCTAACCTGGCTGCGGTATATATGCACACCTATATGATCAATCAGCCGGAATTTAATTTTACGCCCAAGGATGTTTTCCAGATTTCGATGAATGTGCCAATTTTCTCCAGCGGTTCCCGCCATGTAAAAGTTCAGCAACGCCAGCTCGAACTTCAGAAAATCATCAATACAAAGGATGATGCTGCGAATGGTTTGCAATTGCAATATATAAATGCAAAAAACGAGCTTACATCTGCCTACGAAAAATATCTCAACGACAAGAGAAACATCGACTTAACCAAACGTATCTACGACAAAACTCTGATAAAATTCAACGAAGGTATAGCCAGCAGCCGCGAAATTACCGACAATCTGGCACAGTATCTTACCGCTCAAAGTAACATGTACACTTCTATGCTTTCGCTTATTTCTGCCA
>JBBRYZ010000168.1:0-8044 GCA_038237165.1 Bacteroidales bacterium
CGCTGGCATCATTCGCACCTCGAACATCACCGTCATGTTGGCAATCTGGATAAACGCGGTTTGGGCGATGTATGGACACTAACTGTTGACGAATACCTGGCATTGCCAAAACGCAAACAGCTGGCTTACCGTATATTTCGAAATGCTTTCGTGATGTTTGGATTGGGAGCCGGGCTACTTTTTTTGGTTGGAAACCGTTTTACGCGTAAGGATTTCTCGCGAAAGGAGAAAATGAGCGTATATTCCACCAATGCTGCTATTGCAGTAGTTGCAACAGCACTTTGTCTCACCATTGGCTGGAAAGCATACCTGCTCATACAGCTTCCGGTGATGTATGTGGCAGCAATCGGAGGCGTCTATCTGTTTTACCTTCAACACCAGTTTGATGGCACTCATTGGTACAGCGATCAGGACTGGGATTTTAAAACAGTTGCTTTATACGGAAGTTCCTATTATCATCTTCCACGGGTTTTACAATGGTTTTCGGGAAATATCGGGTTCCATCATATTCATCACCTGAGTTCAAAAATTCCAAATTATAGGCTTGAAAAATGCCACCGCGAAAACGAACTTTTTAGCAGTATCAAACCTATCCCTTTTCTGCAGGGATTTAAATCAGTTCACCTGAAATTGTGGGATCAGAAGGCAGGAAGGCTGGTCACATTCAGAGAAGCGAAAATGGCAATTTCATCCTAGAGACGCGATTAACCACGCCTCTAATTATCCTACCGCAATTAGGTTCCTGTATCCTACCGTAATATTCTTACACTATAAAATTCCTCCAGGGATTATCCTGCCAGGGAATTATGGTATAAATCATTGTCAGATGAATCTTTTTGTAATAAGTGATAATTCACATTGTTAATAAATGAATATTCTATTCTTACTGTTGAATGAAATCAATTTATAACTTTATGGCTTCGATTTGTAACGTCAAAACCTATTGTTATGAAACAAATATCATTGCTGATCCTGTTGGTTTTAATTACCGTTTCAGCTGCCTTTGCCGGCTCATACGACGATCTGATAAAGAAAGCCGGTGACAAAAAAAACTTTCCGGGGTCGAACCTACTGGTAATTTTCGACAGTACAAATGTGAATATGATGGAATCGGGACTGAGCCATTATTATATTCATCGTCTTTACAGGGTGCTTACACCTGCGGGGGCTAAAGAATTGTCGGTCATCAAATTTGACTATGATCCGTTATCGGCTTGGTCGGAAATACGGGACATTACCATATATCGTGCTGATGGAACTAAAAAGTCTATAGATACTTCGAAAGTACTCGACTATCCGCAGCCTGCAAGGGCCATCTACTGGGGTGCCCGGGAAAAAATGCTTGAAGTCGGGCGGCTGGAACCAGGCGATGCTGTTGAGGTTCACCTTTACAGGAAAGGATTTACTTATGCTTTGCTTGGAAGTGGAGGCGATGACGACGAACGCTATATTCCGCCGATGAAAGGCCAGTTCTACGATATTGTTCCGTTTTACAGCAATGACCCTGTTCTGTCAAAAGTTTACCAGATAAATGTTCCTGATACCAAGGTGCTGCAATATGAGGTTTACAACGGTGAAGTAACATCAAAAATGTGGCGCAGCGGCAATAAGCTGGTTTACACGTTTTCTAAAAAAGATATTTCTCCTTTCAAAGGGGAGCCTCGTTCGGTGGATGCATCGGACATAGCTACCAAATTATTAATGAGTACCAGCCCCGACTGGAAATCAAAAAGTATTTGGTTTTACGGTGTAAATGAGGAATATAAAAGTTTTGCAGTCACAGACGAAATCAGGAAAAAAGTTAATGAATTGCTTGCAAATGCCCGCAATGAAAATGATTCAATAACCTTACTTACCCATTGGGCCAGCGACGAAATCCGCTATTTGGGTGTGAGCATGGGCAAAGGTGAAGGCTATACGCTTCACACGGGCGAAATGAATTTTACTGACCGATGCGGTGTTTGCAAAGACAAAGCCGGGATGCTTATCACCATGTTACGAGCAGCTGGTTTCGAAGCCTATCCTGCGATGACTATGGCAGGCTCACGAATTGATTACATTCCTGCCGATCAGTTTAACCATTGTGTAACTGTTGTTAAAAGCCGCAAAGAAGGGAAATGTAAATTGCTTGATCCCACATGGGTTCCGTTTGTTCGCGAACTTTGGTCGAGTGCCGAGCAGCAACAGAATTACCTGATGGGAGTTCCCGAAGGCGCTGATCTGGGTGAAACTCCAATTTCAAATCCTTCAAATCATTATCTTAAAATGAGCGGCACCACGAATATTTCCTCCGACGGAACCCTGGAAGGAGAATATGTGGTAACAGCCGAAGGCCAGACTGATGCTGCTGTCCGTGGAATGTTTACAAGATCTTATGTTGCCGAATGGGCCGCCAATGTCGAAAAAGAAGTGTTGCGTATTTCACCGCTTGCTCAATTGGTGAAGGTAACTTATGATGATCCGTATAATTACCTGGCCGGACCTGTGCTTATGAAATTCCGCATCCGGATTCCCGAATATGCTACCGTTGCCAAAGATGAACTGATTTTTACACCTTTTCTGGCAACAGGTTTTATGAAAAGAGCCATGCCTCATACCGGTTTCGATACCAGTCTCGAGGAGCGTAAATTCCCGTTCCGCGACCGCACTTCCCATACCGTTGAGATCACCGAAAAGATCACGCTGCCGGATATTAAAGAAATTATTTATTCGCCTGAAGCCAAATCGGGAAAAGGCAGCGGTGCGCAGTTTAATGGTATGATAAAGAGAGAAAATACTGCTTTAACATTTTCCTTTAACGCATCTTTCCCA
The DNA here is from genome assembly GCA_038237165.1 of Bacteroidales bacterium. GTDB lineage: Bacteria > Bacteroidota > Bacteroidia > Bacteroidales > UBA4417 > UBA4417. The sequence goes on from JBBRYZ010000168.1 coordinate 2,812, forward strand.
AAACGAATTTATCAGCCTGAGGACTGGAAATCATTCCGGGAAGCCGTTGCCTATCAGAACTTGTTGGCTTCGGAACCTGTGATTGTTAAGGTGAAATAAGTTACGAATGACGATTTAATAATGAATAATGAAGAGTGAATAATGAATGTTTGAAAGCCCCCAATCGTAAATCGTACCTCGTAAATAAATTACAAAGTTTAAATCAACAAACTACAAACCTATGAACCAAAAAATATTTCTCCCAATTTTAATCATATTTGCAGGATTCACGACTTTCGCCCAGGAAGTTAAATCCGATGCCGTTTACCAGGAGCAAACCAAAGAATATACGCTCAATAAGGATGGTAGCTGGACGTATCATTACAGTCATAAGTTGCTGATAAACACATATTATGCATTTCATAACCTGTATGGCGAGGATTTTATTGTATATGATCCGGCATTTCAGAAGTTGAAAATAAACCGCTCGGTTACCACAATGGCTGATGGAAAACAAGTGGCAACGCCCGAAAACGCCTATAATGAACTTTTGCCCGGTTTTGCAGCTAATGTTCCGGCATGGAATCGTCTTCGCGAAATGGTTGTAACCCACACTGCTCTTGAGCGCGGAGCAACTATAGATTTTGATTACCTGCTTACGGCTTCAAAAGGATATACTCCGGCGCTTATGGGAAATGAAATGCTGATGATGAATTCGCCGGTGAAAAAACTTACCTTTATTATTAATGTTCCTACTGGCGCAGTGTTCAATTATGAACAGTTTAATATTCAGACTAAACCAGTGATAGTAAAACAGGGTAGCAAAACTACTTATACATGGATTCTGACAGATTTGGCTGCCGCTTTACGCGAAGATTTCAGACCAAAAGAGCAGCAAAACAGACCCAGGATTATATTCCTCGCCAGTCCAAAACCGATGGATGCTATTGCCGATTTTGCTTCGATCGAAGCTTTTAAGTGCGAAGCCACTCCGGATATTAAGGCAGAGGCTGTTTCGGCAGTTAAGGGAATTGATAAGCCACTGCTAAAAGCATTAAAGCTAGAGGAGAAAGTTGCCACCGAACTGAATACCTGGCAAGTTCCGCTGCAAAACTCCGGTTATAAACTAAGAAATGTATCTGCAATTTTTCAAAGTAATGGTGGTACTGAAGCCGAAAAAGCGGTACTACTCACTGCAATGCTGCGTTCGCAGAATATTCAGGCTGAGCCGGTAGCAGTTATTCCCGAAAGGTATTACAGCAAAAAGATTGCAAGTCCGGCTCTGATAGAGCATACGCTTGTAAAAGTAAGTATATCGGGCATGGATCCAATCTTTCTTTCGCCCGTAACGGCTGACCAGCAGGATATGAGGTATGCACTTGCGGGTAAAAGAATTATTTCACTCGTTCCGGGAAAAGTTCAGCCAACGGAATTAATTAATGAATCAAAAAACCTGATTTCGCTTAGCGGTAACCTGAAACTGGATAATGATCTGAACCTGGCCGGTAGCCTTAATCTGGAACTTGGAGGCTGGCTTGTTCCCTGGCTTAAAATGCAGAAGGACAGCGCCTTTGCTTCCACTTTTCTTTCGAATGCTTTGGGTGGCGCTAAAATCACGAATATAGTAAAAGGCAAGACAGATATTGATTTGTCATCATTCAGCTTTAAAGAAACTTCCAGTTCATTCGCCTACGAAAAGGCAGGACATATTTTCCTAAAACTTCCTGCATCTCCTATTGGAACCGATAGCTGGCATATGAACGAACTGGTCAGCATGCGTGCTGAACCGCTCGAAATTCCATTTCCTGTAAACGAATCCTACGATCTTTTTATCACTATTCCTGATGGAATGGTTTTGGTTTCGCCACCGGTAAACCTCATTGTTAATAACGAATTCGGGAGTGTTGCCGTTTCTCTATCGGTTGAAGGAAATCAATTGCATATTATCAGAAAGATCAGCATTACGCAAACGATGGTGCCGGTTGAAAAGTATGATACATTCAAAGTGATAATCAATTCCTGGAACAGTAAAAAGTACAGGGAGGTTGTGCTGAAGAAAGGAAATTAAGCTGTTTTTTACTTTTAACTATTTGTAGGCAAGCGATCGGCCAAACAAAAAAGGTAACTATTCCTGACGAAGTTTTAATGGATAAAATATACTTAATCTGAGGTCAGAAAGTAATGCTTGGCAGGGATCTTTCAGAACTTTATGGAGTAGAAACAAAACGATTAAAGAAGCAGCCAAGCGTAATATTGATCGCTTTTCCGAAGACTTTATGTTTGAAATGACGAAAGAAGAGTTTGAAAATTGGAGGACGCAATTTGCGACCTCCAAATCCGACCAAATGGGATTGCGATATGCTCCATATTGTTTTACAGAACAAGGAGTCACCATGTTATCATGTGTTTTGAGCAGTAAAAGGGCTATTGAAGTAAACATCAGGATTATCAGAATATTTACCAGGATGCGTGAAATGCTTGGAACACATAAAGAAATACTGCATAAACTTGAGCAACTGGAAAGAAATGATATTGATCAGGACATAAAAAAATCAACTTATTTTTGAATATCTTCATCAGCTTGAACAAGCAAAGCAACAGGAACTAGAACAAAAAGACGTCCACTGATTGGTTTTAAAACAAGGAATGAAAATAATCAAATATGACACTTGCCGGAACGCATCTGATTTCAGATACTTTCCGGCAAGGACATAAAATAGCATCGTCTATTACTGATTTACGAAAGTAGTTGAAGGCCCTTCTTTTTCCAATTTAGTTTTGATCGGAATTATGCCTCCCATTTCGCTCAGCACATTTACAAGGTCAGAGCCTGTTGGAACAACAATCTTTGCATTATCTTTCAAAGCAGTTTCCATTGCCTGAATTCTGCGTAATAACTGGGCGTTGCCCACAAAATACTTTTCAGCGGCTTCGTTAACCAGTGCAATGGCCTGTGCTTCACCTTCGGCACGGAGGATGGCTCCCTGCTTGATACCTTCGGCGCGGCGGATCTCAGCACGTTTTTCACCGTCTGCCTTCGTTTCGGTGGCAGTTGCGAAGTCAATAGCTGCTATCTTCTCGTTTTCCGCCTTTACGATTTTATTCATCGTTTCCTGCACATCTTTTGGGGGATCAATTTCCTTAAGCTCGGTACGCACTATTTCAATTCCCCAGTTCATAGTTTCCTCCAGCAATGTGCCATGAAGTTCCTTATTGATTTTTCCGCGCTCTGAGTTGGCCGATTTCAGCGTCATGGTGCCGATAATATTACGAAGAGTGGTACGGGCAAGGTTCACGATCTGATATTCGATGCTGTTCACGTTATATTGCGAGTTTTTTACGCTGTCTTCATCCTGTTTGATCTTGAAATAAACCTGGGCATCGACACGTGCGTTCAGGTTATCGTTTGTAATGATCTCCTGTGGTTCGGCATTGATCATCTTTTCGGTAATGTTGATCTTATACATTTTGTCAATTCCCGGAATAATCCAGTTGAAACCAGGAGGTGCAAAATGATGATATTTGCCAAGACGCTCAACAAGAGCCCGGCTCGTAGGCCTGATAATACGGATTCCCGACAGGAAAAACAGTATAACGGCTAAAATGATAATGGTTAACAGACTGTCCATACGTGTGGTTTTAAGATTAATTTATAGCTGACATTTATTTGGATTATGTTTTGCACAAATATAAGAATTTTCAATATGAGATTTAGTTTTTTGTCAAAATATTTTTAACATGGTTTTTCCCGTATTTATTTCAGATGAGTGTCAGGTGAAAATACATTCTAATTCCTGAGTTTAACAAACTTGCCAGGAATATTGCTGATTTGCTAATAATCGTCATTTGTCCCTCGTCAATCGTACCTATTAAAACTTTCTCCTATTTCCCTATTTTCAATTTCCTATTTTATTCTTTACCTTCGCATTTCCGAAATTTCAAATTCCATTTATATGAAAAACATTGATACTTACGATTTTACCGGTAAACGTGCCCTGATCAGGGTGGATTTTAATGTTCCTTTAGACGATAACCAGACGATAACTGATGCAACACGTATTGATGCTGCCCTGCCAACTATTCGCAAAATTTTGGCCGGAGGCGGTTCAACAATACTTTGTTCGCACCTTGGCAGGCCCAAGAAAAAAGGCGAACCCAAACTTTCGCTCCGCCATCTGTTACCTTACCTGGAAGTGAAATTGGGGCTTAAGGTTAAATTTGCTGACGACTGCATGGGACAATCAGCAGTTGATCTTTCAGCAAACCTGAAGCCTGGTGAAGTGCTGCTCCTCGAAAACCTCCGTTATTACGAGGAAGAAGAAGGAAAAGCCCGTTTGCCCGAAACTGCCACCGACGAAGAAAAAGCTGCCGCTAAAGTTCGCGTAAAAGCCGCTCAGAAAGAATTCACCAAAAAACTGGCGAGCTATGCCGATTGTTATGTGAACGACGCTTATGGTACTGCTCACCGCGCCCATGCTTCTACCGCACTTATTGCAGCCTATTTCCCGAATGATAAAATGTTCGGCTACCTGATGAATAACGAGGTAAGCAACATCACCAAGGTAATGCACGAAGCAAAGCACCCGTTTACAGCCGTGCTTGGCGGAGCAAAGGTTTCGAGCAAAATCGAGATAATCAACAATCTTTTAAGTAAAGTCGATAACCTGATTATTGGCGGAGGTATGATGTTTACTTTTATCAAGGCTAAAGGTGGCAAGATCGGCGGATCGCTGGTTGAAAACGATTATATCGAACTGGCAAAAAACATTATGGAAGGCGCTGAAAAACTCGGTGTAAAAATTCTGATCCCGACCGATGCCATGATTGCCAATGCTTTTGCTGATGATGCCGAACGTAAAGTCTGCAAATCGGACGAGATTCCTGACGGATGGCTCGGAATGGACATTGGACCAGATACCATCAAACATTTCAGCGAAGTGCTGGTAGGATCAAAAACTATACTGTGGAACGGACCTATGGGTGTTTTCGAAATGTGCAACTTCCAGAAAGGAACCAAAGAAATTGCCCTTGCCATTGCTGAATCAACTGCCAAAGGCGGATTCTCACTCGTTGGCGGTGGCGACTCAGTAGCTGCCGTTAATAAATTTAAATTGGCCGATAAGGTAAGCTATGTTTCTACCGGTGGGGGTGCCATGCTTGAGTCCATTGAAGGAAAAGTGCTGCCGGGAGTTAAGGCGATTCTGGAGGATTAGTCTGTTTTTAACCTTCGGAAATGGGGAAGGGGAGAAGGGGA
>JBBRYZ010000169.1:0-7907 GCA_038237165.1 Bacteroidales bacterium
AACTTTTTCGGGAGTAACATCACTAAGGATACGGATCCCCAGACCGGGGCCGGGGAAAGGATGCCTGTTAAGGATATTGGGATCAATAAGCAAAGTATTTCCAACGCGCCGAACTTCGTCTTTAAAGAGACTTTTTAAAGGTTCAACAATCTTGAGTTTCATAAAATCGGGTAAACCGCCTACATTATGATGGCTCTTGATAGTTGCCGACGGACCTTTTACTGAAACCGATTCGATTACATCGGGATATATTGTTCCCTGGGCAAGCCATTTAACATCTTCAATTCGCTTAGCTTCAACATCAAAAACTTCTATAAACGTACGTCCGATAGCTTTACGCTTCAATTCAGGATCCGAAATTCCTTTGAGGGCATCGAGGAAGAGTTTGCCTGCATCAACGCCTTTCACATTCAACCCCATGTGCTGGTATGAGTCGAGAACTGTCTGAAATTCATCCTTTCGCAAGAGTCCGTTATCTACAAAAATACAATACAACTGCTTGCCAATAGCTTTATGAAGCAGAACGGCAGCAACAGTGCTGTCAACGCCACCCGACAAACCAAGGACTACTTTATCCGTACCAAGCTGAGTTTTTAATTCGGCAACCGTAGTTTCAACAAAGGCAAGTGGAGTCCAGTTCTGGCTGCAACCACATATATCAACCATAAAATTCCGCAACAGCACGGTGCCATCCACGCTGTGATAAACTTCGGGATGAAACTGTATTCCATAAGTTGGTTCGCCTGAAATGCAGAATCCGGCGACTTTTACATCGGGTGTGCTGGCAATAACAGTATATTTTTCCGGAGTTTCGAGAATGGTGTCACCGTGACTCATCCATACCTGTCCGCCATCGGTCATACCACGAACCAGTTCGTTCTGATGGTCTAAGTAGGATAGATTAGCGCGTCCGTATTCCCTGATTTCGGAAGGAGCAACAACGCCGCCGTCAATCTTTGATAAATATTGGGCTCCATAGCAAACCCCGAGTAATGGGAAACGCCCCCGAATTGCCGAAAGATCGGGCGCAGGAGCATTTTCATCACGCACAGAAAAAGGACTTCCCGAAAGGATTATACCTTTTATATGGTTCCCAAGTTCAGGAATGTGGTTGTAAGGATGTATTTCGCAATATACATTTAGTTCGCGTATACGCCTGGCAATGAGCTGAGTATACTGCGAACCGAAATCGAGGATCAGAATTGTTTCGTGCATGATGCAAAGATATAAAGAAAGCGGGTATTTGCAGGCTCAAAAATGCCCCAAAACAATGCTTCTATAGTTTTGCAGATGAAAAATTCTGAAACTGTTTACTATAAACCTTCAGGTTTAGTTTTATTTTTCAGTATACTGATAACAGCGCTAGTTACCAATAAGGAAGTTAAGGTTATCACCGTGATTTAATTCAACAGGCTCTTTTCCGGCAATAAATAACCGCATTGGTCTTTCTCCCAATAGCTTAAGATTGGTATCATCAAGGTATAAAGCGGTTGCTTCGCGCAAGCCAACTACCACAACTTCGGTATTAAGTGCCTGGAATTCGTTGATCCGTTGCTCACGGGTTTCACCTCCGTGACCTTCGGGATTAGCATCCAGGTAATGTGGATTGATCTGAAAAGGTATTAGGTTCAAAGTTCCGAATGATGAAGGTTGAATAATTGGCATATCGTTGGTTGTACACAAAGTGGGACAAGCTACATTAGAACCAGCGCTCCATCCTATAAACGGAGTTCCGGCAAGTGCTTTCTCCCTGATAGCATCCATTATACCTGTTTCGTGCATCTGCTGAACAAGGCGAAAAGTGTTTCCGCCTCCAACAATAATACACTCCGCATCTTTAACTGCTGCTACCGGGTCGGGCATATTATGAACCGATTTCACAAGGCATCCCCAGGTGCTGAAAACAGCTCTTACACGGGTTATATAATCATCCCAGCTAACTGTAACACCGGCATATGGCACAAAAAGGCAGGACCTGATATCATTCTTTTCAATAAAATGTTTGAGGATTTCAAGAGGCCATCCCAGGTATTCTTCGCCCTGGTTGGTTGAATTGCTTAAAAGTAAAAGTTGCATGTCGTTTGGATTTGATAGGTCAAAGATAAGGATCTTTAGGAAACAAGAGAATGAGAATATTGAATGGATTTTCGCTGTTACAGGGTTACAGGGTTACAAAGTTACAGAGTTACAGGGTTACAGGGTTACAGGCTGCTGAGCGGAGTCGAAGCGCAGGGTTACATTGTTACAGAGTTACAGGCCGCTGAGCTGAGCCGAAGCGCAGAGTTTAAGGGTTTCAATTTTTCAGGGTTTCAAAGTGCACAATCGTGTAGTCGTGTAGTCCCCGTTTCACGGGGCAGGTTGTGCAGTCGGCATTCCAGGCTCATAAGATTTAATAAAAACAACTCGCAACTGATATCACGCACTTAATAAATCCTTTTTGAGATAAGTGGGCCCAGAAAATTTGCCAGGGGCAAAGGAAATACTTTCCATATCTTCGACAAGAATGCTGCTTTCCGCACATCCAACTTCAAGGGTGTGTCATAATTCCAGTAAACAAAAGTATCCTCGGTTCCCCATCTACGTTTAAATTCATGTACTCCGCTGCCCGCAGTACTTCGTCCGAATGAATATGTACGCCCTGAATTTAAGAGAGCGAAGCTTATCATTTCAAAGTGCAAAAGTTGGGCAGGAAAGAGTGTATTATAATTTTGAAGTGTTGAAAACCATGTATTCTCAAAAAAGCCCATATACGACATAAGGAATGAAGCCCCGACAGGGGTTTTCCCTTTATAAACGCAGAATATTTTTGCAAAGCCGTTGGTATATCCTTTAAGAATATTAGCAAAAAACAGTTTCGGCAACACAGGCGAGCCAAGCCGTAGCATGTTCCGCGAATAAACATGATAGAAATCAGCAAGCAACTCAATGCCTCCGTTTTTGCAAATCAGTCCGTTATCAATTGCTTTTCGCACTTTAGCTTGTTGCGCTGCCGGAATTACCTGTTGAACTGTTTTGTTAAGGATATTGATCCACGAAATAACTTTGTTTTCCTGAACAAATGCTCCTACCTTTTCGGTTTCACGAAGTAAATACGGGATATCCGGAGAATTTGATTCAGAGAAATGCGCAAAAAGCTTTGGCAGAATAGCTAAATAGATTTCCTTTCGGTTGGATCTGCGTGTTACGAGTCCGCCAAAAGAAAAATGAGGCATGGAAACTATCCGGTCATTGATAAACACTGCCGGAAGATAGCCGATCGGCAAATCATCTTCCAGCACCAGGAAAGCTGCGCCTTTCCATCCGAAAGTTTTATGTAATATATTCACAACACAAGGATTGTGCGCATGTGTAACAAACCGCTCATCGCCTGAAAACTCAAGCATCAGCTCAGGAGAAATATCAGCTGCTAACTTTATTGTATATTCCAATTGATGCTTTTTATGATTGTTTAATTTTATTCATAATCAGAGGGTTATGGGATTGCTATCTATTCTTTACTTCTCCACCGTCATCTACTAAATTTTCATTATTCATTTTTCATTATTCATTTTTCACTTTTCACGGCTATCCTTTTTAGACGCGAGGCATCGCGTCTCTACCTCGTTCCTATTCACTTTCTCCCCCTAAACTTCTCCACCCAAATTACCCACATCACAAAAATTGCAACATAATAGAAGGGACGCATGATCCACAAATGAATAAAATCCCAATGCTGGGGCATCCATATCATGGCATAAGACAAGCCGATTACCCTGATAACATTCACAACAAACATACTTGCCATTCCTGCGGGTATAAACCAGGCTTTGTGCTTCCAGGGGCCAGGAAAAAGGATGAAAAGCACAAGTATCTGGATCATTTGCTTGAAACCGGAACAACTTTCGTTAATAAAGATAGCGTAATTATTTTTGAGGAATATCATGGTATTTCCAGGGGCTAGATTTATGTCCATGCACAGAATATGTATATTAATCCAGGCACTTACCACATATACTTCGTGCGCCAGCCAGCCGGAAATATTCAGAAATGCCGGAATGGAATAAATATAAGCAGAGTAATGCCACCAAAGTTTATGAACAGCAAATGTGATCACAATAAACAGCACAATATCAATAAATGGACCGGCTTTCTTTGACTTCAGAAATGTAATGAGTTGATGGTAGAGTGTTTTCATAAGTAAAACTATTCAACAAACGTAAGAAAAAAAATTCGAGTCTGAATATAGTTGTATAAGAAATCAGGAATTAGGAGGGAATTATGGATATGTCCGATTGGCTTAGAATGGTCATACGATTGTCATGCAATTGTCATGCAATGGTCATACAATGGTCATAAGATGGTCATACGATGGTCATACGATGGTCTCTGCGATAGTTATACAATGGTCATACGATTGTTATAGATTGTCAAACAATAGTCAGAGATAACCATTCGAAGGCCATACATTCGTAATTTTATGATAAACCAAACTCTTCAAACCCTTCAAACCCTTCAAATACCTTTTTGTCTTTCTGTCAATTTCCTGAACTGCATCCAATATTAGCTGAAATTCATTATCTTCGTATCAATTTATATAATACATATAGTCTATATCCAAATTTTACAAACCGCTCAAATTAAGCCTTTTATGCTTGCATCTTTGCTCTCTGCTTTAAAAGAATTCTTTATAAAATTTGTGCAACCTGAAAGCCGTATTTTCCTGGCTTTCATTGCAGCTGAATTGCTCAGTACCTATTCTATTCCCATCATTGTTCAGATATCCAAGGCGAAATCACTTACATCGTCTCCTAATCACCGTACATCGCACGAAAATGCTATACCAACTATGGGTGGGCTGGCGATTTTTTCAACTTTACTTGTTGTATCTCTCTCGATTATTAATATTTCCGGATTCAGCTTTTTAAATGAAAGCAGCGTGATGCCGGCGCTTCCAAGCATTATTGCCGGTGTTACGATTCTGTTTTTTATTGGAATGAAAGATGACTTACTCGGACTTAGCTGGAAAAAGAAACTGACAGGTGAAATAATTGCTATGCTTATTATTTGCGTAATCGGCGACCAAAGGATAAGCAATCTGCAAGGCATATTTGGAATTAATGAAATAAGTTATATTCTTAGCATTCTGCTTACCGTTTTTGTTGGCATAGCGCTTATCAACGCATTCAACCTGATAGATGGAATTGACGGATTAGCTGCGGCTGTTACCATTATAGCTTCTTTTACATTCGGCGTAAATTTTTACCTGGCCGGAGAAAAAGAATATGCTATCCTTTGTGCAATAATTATAGGAACGCTCCTGCCTTTCTTTTACTATAATGTTTGGGGCACGAAGAATAAACTCTTCATGGGAGATACAGGATCTCTGATTTTAGGCTTTCTGATGACAGCGCTCGTTATCCGATTTAACAAAGTGTTTTTTACTCCCGACATGCAGTATATGCAATCGGCGGCAGCTATTTCAATCGGCATAATGATTATTCCGGTTTTTGATACTTTACGTGTATTTACGCTACGAATAAAAAGCGGACGCAGTCCTTTCAGTGCCGACAGACGTCATATTCATCACTTACTTTTGGATCTTGGGTGCAGCCATCTCAAATCAACACTCATCATTTCAGCAGTGAATATATTTTTCATTATAATTGCTTTTGCTTTCGCAGATTTAGGTAAAATCAGGCTATTGATTCTTTTCCTCGTTTTAGCCTTAATTCTGGTATCTGTTCCGGTTGCAATGCTTAAAAAAAAGATTTAAAAAGTAGATAGGGGTTTAAGGATTCAGGCTATTGAGCATCTGTTAGTGAGAACAGCCGAGCCAAGCCCAAACGAAGGGTTCCAGAGTTTTTATTTGAAATTACTTTCGGAATTTAAGTTTGAACGCGAAGCATTGAACGCGAAGTATTTGAACGCGAAGCATTTGAACGCCAAGCAATGAACGCGAAGAATTGAACGCGAAGCATTTGAACTTTGAATTGACATTAACATCAATTTGTGTGAACTTGTGAACCATTCGTGTAAATTTGCGGATTATTTATAACCATGCAAAAAGGCGTTTACAATCGCGGTGCCATTATCATGCTTTGGGCAACCTCAGCAATCTGGGGTTTTGCCTTTGTTGCACAGCGGGCGGGGATGGAATTTATCGGGCCTTTTACCTTTAATGGGATACGATTTCTGCTGGGAAGTGTATCTTTGCTACCACTCATACTCTGGATAAAACACAAACAGAATGCACCTTCAGTAAAGAAAAAAAACATTCTTAAAGGTGGAATTCTGGCAGGATTAGTCCTTTTTATCGGAGCTTCGCTGCAGCAAGCAGGTATGGTTTACACCGAAGCCGGTAAAGCCGGATTTATCACAGGTTTTTATGTTATTCTCGTTCCACTGATTGGCGTTTTCATTGGACAGCATATTACAAAACTGTTATGGATGGGCGCTTTTATCGCGCTTGCCGGGTTATATTTTCTTACCATAAACGGACCGTTCGAACTTCAGAAAGGAGATTTCCTGATACTTCTCAGTGCTTTTTTCTGGGCTACTCATGTACAACTTATAAACAAGCTGGTTGATACACATGCAGCACTTCCACTGTCGGCATTTCAATTTGCAATCTGTGGCATACTAAGCCTGGCAACCGCTTCTGTTTTCGAAACAATCACTTTCCATACAATTAGTCAGGCCATGTGGCCATTGCTTTATGGCGGATTTATGTCGGTTGGAATAGCCTACACCATGCAGGTTGTGGCTCAGCAACATGTTCATCCCGCCTATGCTTCAATAATTTTAAGTTTCGAAACCGTTTTTGCCGTTATCGGTGGCTGGCTGTTGCTCAATGAAATACTTAGCCTGCGCAATATAATGGGATGCTTGTTAATGCTGGCCGGGATTGTTATAGTTCAGATTTGGGGGAGTAAAAGATGATTCCACAAGCAAAAGATCTTCATGTGCAAATTCCCGAAAATTAACTGTAATTTAAAATTAGTCTTAATTCCCGATTCAATAACTTTGAGGTCGCCGAAGCGATGCTCCTGAGATGAATTTGAAGTAACTTACTTTTCAATATTCATTCAAGTATGATCTCCATCGTCCATTTTAAAGCCGAAACACTTATAAATCCTTCATATGTTTTCAAAAGAAATTTACATCAAACGACGCGAAAAGCTAAGGGAATCTGTTGGCTCCGGCTTGATTCTGCTTTTAGGAAATGACGAAAGTCCGATGAATTATGCCGATAACGGCTATCATTTCAGGCAGGACAGCACTTTTCTTTATTTCTTCGGACTGAACAAACCTAGTCTTGCCGCTATCATTGATTGTGATATCGAAGAGTATACGGTTTTTGGCAATGATTTAACCGTTGAAGATTTTGTATGGATGGGTTCACAACCTCCTATAGCTGAACAAGCTAAATTGGCGGGAGTAACCAAAACCGGCGATATTGCTTCTCTGGTAGTATTATTGGAAGAAGCAAAGACCCATGGAAGGAAAATTCATTTTCTACCTCCCTACCGCAGCGAAAATAAAATAAAACTTTTCGAATGGCTGGGGATTAATCCCAATGAAGCTAAGGCCCGCGCTTCGGTTAGCCTTATCCTGGGCGTTGTTAACCAACGGAATTACAAATCAGCCGAAGAAATATCTGAAATCCGCAGAGCTTGTGATACAAGTGTTGATATGCATACACTTGCAATGCGAATGGCTAAACCCGGCATTTCGGAAGCCCGGATTGCAGCCGCAGTTCATGAAGTAGCACTTTCGGCCGGAGGACAGATAGCCTTCCCGATTATTGCCACCATTAACGGGCAAACGCTTCATAATCATTACCATGGAAACATCCTTAAAGACAGCGATATGTTCCTGTTGGATGCCGGTGCTGAAACTGCCATGGGATATGCCGGCGATCTTTCGAG
>JBBRYZ010000170.1:0-7897 GCA_038237165.1 Bacteroidales bacterium
CCTTTCCAAAGATGGTCGAAAATATGGATAAGAGTCAGCAAAAAAAACAGTTGTGCACTCCAGTAATGGATATTGCGTACAAGCGAAGCAGCCGGATTTGCGGTAACTAGCTTCGTTACCGAAAGATAAGGATTTACTACATCGTAAGGCACAGCCAGTAAGGCTCCCGAAACTGCACACACAATAATTGATGCCGTTGCAACCCAGCCATAGGTATCAAAGGCAATAATTTTTCGTATGTGTGCCGGGATTTTCAATTTTCAGATTTTAATGATGATTTCACCTGTTTTTGCATCCGTACTGAAAGGAATCTCGGCCAACGGAAGTCCTGCAGGTCCTTGTAAAACCTTACCAGTTGCTGCTTCGTATTTCGAACCATGACAAGGGCAAATAAGTTGTCCATCAGATTCGCGGTTTATCCTGCACCCTGCATGTGTACACTGATTTGAAAATACTTTCAGTCCATCTGTAGATTTTACAACAATAAAACGATCGAATAAAAAAACGCCTGTTCCTAGCTTTGTCGCATTAATCCTGTTAATGACAGGCTTTTGGGACAACTGTTTTTGCCTTCCGGTCACTAAATACCAGATTGTAACAAATGCAGCGGCAAAAGCTAATGTTGAAAGCCTAAGGAATGTTTTCCGGTTAATCAATCTGTCCTTATCCAATGCGGTTTTTATCTATCGCCAAAACTATAAAGATTTATCGAGCATATAACCAACAATTATTTACATCATAATGGTTCAGATCATATTATTTTATGATCTGCGACAGTTTATATTTTGAGTAATTATAAATTTATATAATATATTGATAATCAATTATATAAAAATATTTGTACAAATTTATATTCGTTCTAAAGAAGATATTATATATTTGATAATGAGCATATAAGCGCTGTAACTCTCCGGTTAGTATTTTGCCTCATATTGTAAACATTTGATATTCAGCGCAATGAACTTATAGTTATATATTTATCATTTTTTGTATGTATATAACTTTACTCTACTTTTGTTATTCGAATAACAACTAAAAAAGGCTGAAATAGATTTGCAAGTAATTGACAGTCAAAACAAAAAATACATGAACACAAGGAGAGATTTCATTAAAATTTCAGCTTTAGGGATTGGTGCGACTGCCGTAACCGCAGGAGCAGCCAAGGCCGTGCTGGGTTCGTCTTTTTTTGGTAATGATAACGGAAGCGAAACCGAAACATTTCGAAGAGTGCCTACTTATTGCGAAGTATGCTTCTGGAAATGTGCAGGATGGGCTCATGTTACCAAAGAAGGAAAAATTCAAAAGATTACAGGAAATGACGACGATCCCCAATGCAACGGCAGACTCTGCCCACGTGGCACCGGTGGAGTTGGAATGTTTTCGGATCCCGACAGGCTTAAAACTCCTTTATTGCGTGTTATAAAGGACGGGAAACAAACATACCGCGAAGCAAGCTGGGATGAAGCACTGGGCTTTATTGCCAGGAAAATGAAAGACTTAAAGGTCAAACACGGACCCGAAAGCATGGCTCTGTTTTTTCATGGTTCATCCGGAAATCATTTTTCACACCTGATGAAAGCCTATGGAACTGCAAACCTTGCAGCACCTTCGTTTGCTCAATGCCGTGGACCGCGCGATGTAGGCTTCGATGCCACATTTGGAGAGTCGGTAAGCAGTCCTGAAGTTACAGATATCCGCGATACCAGATGCCTGGTATTGATTGGCTCTCATATTGGCGAGAATATGCACAACGGGCAGGTGCAGGAAATGAGCGAAGCTATCGACAAAGGCGCTGTGATAATCACCGTTGATCCCCGACTTTCGACAGCAGCATCCAAATCCAAATTCTGGTTACCTATAAAACCTTCAACCGATATTGCTTTGCTGTTAGCATGGATTCATGTGCTGATTTATGATGAGTTGTATAATAAGGAATATGTTTCCAACTATGCTGAAGGTTTTAATGAACTTAAAGATCATGTAAAGCAGTTTACTCCCGAATGGGCTTATGGTATCACAACCTTAAAACCGGATTTGATCCGCAACACGGCACGCGAAATTGCCAATGCGGCTCCATCGGTAATCATTCATCCGGGGCGTCATGCAGCCTGGTACGGCGATGATGTGCAGCGCACAAGGGCAATAGCAATTCTTAATGCTTTATTGGGTTCGTGGGGAAACAGGGGTGGATTATTTTTTAAAGAAGGCGTTAAGTTACCTGAATTTCCTCATCCCGAATACCCAACGCCAGCCCATTCGTGGAAAGAGTTGAGCAATGGTAAATATCCTTTAGCCAACGAAGCCATTACCAATACTGTTATTGAAGCTTCAATTCCATCCGAAGGCCAGGAAGCCAGGGTAAAAGGATGGATTGTTTCGGGCACTAACCTGGTAGCTTCTATACCGATGAAAGATAAACTGGCTAAAGCTATGCAGTCGCTAGAATTATTGGTTGTGGTTGATACCATGCCAATGGAAATTACCGGCTACGCCGATGTTGTGCTTCCAGAATGTACTTACCTGGAAAGGTATGATGATATCCGTGCCACAGCCCACCGGGAGCCAACACTTTGCCTTCGTATGCCTGCGGTTGAACCCTTGAATCAGACTAAACCAGCCTGGTGGATTGCCAAACAAATCGGCGAGCGCCTTGATTTAGGGGAATATTATAACTACCAGGATTATTCTGAAGTTCTCGACTGGCAACTAAAACAAGTTGGTTCATCGCTGGATGAAATGAAGCGGATAGGCGTAAAAAAACTGAAACGAGAGACTTCGCCTTACATTACCGAAGGAATCACACATACATTCAAAACAGCATCGGGGAAAATACAACTCTATTCTCATGAGTTTGCCGAAGCTGGATTTGATGCCATGCCTGTTTATACGCCGCATCCCGAACCTGAAGATGGGTACTATAGATTGATATACGGTCGCGCGCCGATGCATACTTTCAGCCGTACTGCAAATAATCCGAACCTGGTTGCACTTATGCCCGAAAATTCAGTCTGGGTAAATCCTCAGGTTGCTAAAATATGGGGACTAAAGAAAAATCAATATGTATGGCTTAAAAACCAGGATGGAGCAGTTTCGATGTTTCCTGTAAAAGTTCGTTTAACAGAACGTATCCGCTGGGATTCGGTTTACATTGTGCATGGATTTGGTCATCATCATAAACCATTGAAACTTGCGTATGGCCGCGGAGTAAATGATACTGAGCTAATTACCAACGTGATGGTGGACCCGATCATGGGTGGAACCGGTATGCGGGGTAATTTTATCACGTTTTTAACAGTTGATCCAGGAAAGGAATTAGAGTCATGAGATATGCAATGGCTATTGACACACGAAAATGTGTGGGATGCAGCGACTGCGTGGTTGCCTGCCAGACTGAAAATAATGTTCCCATAGGCTTTTGCCGCGATTGGGTGAGCGAAACCGTTGATGGAACTTACCCGAATGTTAGCATCGAATTACGTTCGGAGCGTTGCAACCATTGCGACAATTCCCCCTGCGTACGTTGTTGCCCAACCGGTGCCAGCCATATCGAAGATGGCGGCATTGTGCTGGTTACACCCCATAAGTGCATAGGCTGCGGTGCCTGCATAGAAGCTTGTCCTTACGAAGCAAGGTATTCGCACCCCGACGGATATGTGGATAAATGTACGTTCTGCATTCATCGGGTCCGTAAAGGCGAAGATCCGGCTTGCGTAGCTGTTTGTCCAACAAAATGCATGTATTTTGGTGATCTCGAAGATCCGAATTCGGAAATCGTGAACGTTCTGAAAAACCGGAAATTCAAAGCATTGGCGCCGGAAGCAGGCACTAAACCACAAATTTTTTATTTAGTTTAACGCAACCCGCAAATACAGAAAACTATGAAAGAAGAATTGTTTGTAAGCGGACGTAATATTCCCAACATTGACCCTTACCTGAACATCTGGCATTGGCAGATACCTGTCTACCTTTTTCTTGGAGGTCTTGCAGCCGGAATTTTATTCCTGGCCGGGGTTTACACCATTCTGGGTAAAGAAAAAGAGATGCAGGCAACCGTAAAGTGGGCACCTTTTATCGTGCCTTTTGCACTGATCATCGGATTGTTCATGTTGTTTCTTGATTTAAAACATAAGCTCTATTTCTGGCAGCTTTATACCACCATCCGACTCGAATCGCCTATGGGATGGGGAGCATGGGTTTTAATGATCATGACACCAATATCAATTATCTGGTCAGCCAGTTATATCAGGGAAGTTTTTCCAAATTGGGATTGGAAGTTAAAGTTTCTGAAAACCTTTGAAGCATGGGTTATTAAAAACCGCTATTACATTGCCTGGCCCATGGTTATTTACGCAGTTATTCTCGGAATCTATACCGGAATTTTACTTTCTGCATTTAATGCCAGGCCTTTGTGGAATACCACTATCCTTGGCCCCTTGTTCCTGGTTTCAGGTATGTCGACCGGTGCGGCATGTATCATCCTGATGAGTAAAAATCATGAGGAACGTAGGCTTATCGGTCGTCTCGATCTGTTGTTTATTGCGGTTGAATTGTTCTTTATTGTACATATGATCATGGGATTCCTGGCAGGATCGGAAGTTCAGATTCAGGCTGCCAATTTGTTCCTTGGCGGACAGTTTACAGCTCCTTTCTTCGTATTTGTAATTGCCCTTGGGTTATTGCTTCCCGCTCTGCTCGAAGTTCTGGAACTTATCGGCTACAAAGTCCCTATCTTAATTCCCGCTGTCTTGGTCCTGCTGGGTGGACTGATATTCCGTTTCATTATGGTTGAAGCAGGGCAGATCACACGGTATTTGTATTAAAATCATTTATAAACAGAAAAGAATTAAAATAAAAATCTGTTAATCATGGAAAAGATGAAACGAGATGGCACATTTTACATCAATCCTTATCTGGGAGGTGTAATGTTGGGCCTTGTACTTTTTGGCACCTATTATTTTACGGGACGCGGTCTTGGCGCAAGCGGAGCAGTAAAAAGCAGCGTTGTTACCGTAGTTCATGCGGCCGCGCCCGTTCACGCACTTGACAACAAATACTACAGTAAGTTTTTGAGTGAAGATGCAAGCCCAATGAATAATTGGCTGGTGTTTGAAGTCATTGGCGTTCTGGTTGGAGGATTCCTCTCGGGAACGCTTTACGGAAGGTTGAAGTTAAAGGTAGAACATTCCCCGAAAATTACAAGCAGGCGCAGGCTGATCGCGGCCTTAATCGGAGGTTTGCTTTTCGGAATAGGCTCACAATTTGCGCGAGGATGCACAAGCGGAGCAGCGTTAAGCGGAATGGCGGTGCTTTCGGCTTCGGGAATTATTACCATGATGGCCATTTTCGGCTCTGCATATCTTTTCTCATGGATTTTCAAAAAATTGTGGATTTAGAAATCATCAATTAATCGGGAATCCTTTTTAGTGAAATAACTTTTCAAACTTTTCAAATATCATCAAACGAATAAACTTATGGTAGGTCCTTTAATCCCAATGGGAGTAATCCCCGAAGCCTGGAACAATGTAATTGCACTGGTTCTGGGAGTCGGTTTCGGCTTTTCACTGGAAGCCTCCGGCTTTTCTTCTTCACGCAAAATCATGGGTACTTTTTTTGGTTATGATTTCGTAGTGTTGCGTGTATTTTTTACTGCTGCAATAACGGCCATGACAGGCATCATCTATTTCGATTATATGGGTTGGATGGATATGTCAATGTTGTATATCAATCCCTATTATGTGATGTCAGCAATAGTTGGCGGAATAATTATGGGGTTGGGTTTTGCATTTGGTGGATTTTGCCCGGGTACCAGTTTTACAGGTGCAGTCATTGGTAAAATAGATGCCATGTTTTTTACTGCCGGTTTATTTATTGGCGTATTTGTTTTCTCCGAAATGTATCCCTTGTTTGAAGGAATATACAACAATGGCAATTTAGGCGGTGCAAAAATTTACGATTTACTGGGTATGCGCCAGAATGTATTTGCATTCCTGATGATTGTGGCTGCGGTTGGCATGTTTTACGGTGCAGGTTTCGTTGAGAAGAAAGTTAAAAAAGTGGAGTATTAAGCTAAAATATTATGAATAAAAAATATCTGTTACTGGCAGGAATTATTATCGTGCTCGGCATTGGAATACTTATTTTGCCTGAACGTGATGAACGTAAGCAAATGAAACCCGAATCATTACTGGCAGCTATTAATGATCCGTCGCGTTTCCTCACTACTGATGATATTACCGACAGGCTCGTAAAAAAGGATCCTGCACTATTGCTGATTGATGTTCGTACTGCTGCACAGTTCAATGCATTTGCCATTCCGGGAGCTATAAATATCCCTATTGATTCGTTACTTTCAGCTTCTGCACAGGAACAAATGAGCCAGAAGGGGATAGATAAGGTATTTTATTCCAGCTCCGATGTTACTTCGGATCAGGCATGGATCATCTGCAAACGACAGGGGATGGATCGCATTTATGTGCTGCGGGGCGGTGTTAATGAATGGTTCAATACCATCGTAAAAGCTGTAAAACCACCCGAAACAGCATCAGTGAAAGCAATTGAGTTATATCAGTTCAGAATAGCAGCCTGCCAGCACTTTTTTAGCAACCCCGAAATGGCTGTAACTTCCGTTACTGCTGAAAAGAAAAAAGTTACTGTTGTTAAAAAACCCGCCAGAGCAGCCTCGGGTGGTGGCTGTTAATTATACCCGCAAAACATTTAATGTCATGGATGAACTAAATAAAACCAACCGGCTTACGATAACAGTTGTTATCCTTGTGCTGGTAATTATTACAGGGCTGATAACATTCCGGAGGCCGGATGTAAAATACGTCCTTACGCCAGCCGAAAGTCTTGCCTCGCTTAACAATCCTTCCCTGATCATTACACCTGATCAGGTTGTAGCCTTGCTTAAAGACAGTTCAGGAAAAACTGTTTTTATCGATGTACGAAACTCCATAGAATACGGGCTGGGCCATATGAAGAATGCCGTCAATATCCCGGTTCGTGAATTATTTTCGGGGAAAAACAAATCGTTTTTCAAAGAAATTGCAAAATCCGGCCAGACCGCCATCATATACGGTGAAACTGAGCAACAGGCAAACGGACCATGGCTTATGCTTCAGCAAACGGGTTTTAAAAATGTGAAACTCTTTACCGGGAACTATGCCCAGCTTAACCCGGCACAGTCTGACTCGCTATCAAAATTTTTACCTCAACTTAGTGAAACACCACTTATTGATACAGCGGCATTGAAATTGGTTTCAGCACCGTCAATAGCAGGTAAAAATGCTGTTCAGCCGGTGAAAGCAAGTAAAAAGGTAGTTATTCCCGTTAAAAAGGGAGTATCTTCAAGTGGTGGATGTTAGAAAATTTTAGTAACTGTTTATCATAACCGATTAACAATTTACTCTAAATTAAAATGACAAAAATAGCTGTTCCGGTAACGAATACCAATCAGGTTGATGAACATTTCGGCCATTGTGAATTTTATAGTATTTTCACTTTATCCGAAAAAAATGAAATAACCAAAATCACTACAATTCCTTCTGTTCAGGGATGTGGCTGCAAGTCAAATATAGCCAGTGATTTGGCTGCCGATGGCGTAACAATTATGCTCGCCGGCGGAATTGGTGGCGGTGCTATCAATGTGTTGTATAATTCGGGTATCGAAGTAATAAGAGGTTGCTCAGGCGATGCGCAGGAAGTGGTGAAAAACTTTATTTCCGGTGCAATTACCGATAGCGGAGAAAGTTGTCACCAGCACGAGAACCATCAGTCGGGCGAAGGACATAACTGTAGTCAAAACCAATATCTGGATGTACCTGCTACACCTGATTGTGTTAGTACAATGGGCTGTGATCATCGTACCTTTCGGTAAATGGACTCACTTCTTATACCG
>JBBRYZ010000171.1:0-7895 GCA_038237165.1 Bacteroidales bacterium
TAACCGGTATTTTGACTGCATCTGCGACATCTTTTATATAGGTGTTGATCATTTTAGTGGCTTGCTGGATTAGTTTATACTGTCTCACCGGTGTAGCTTCAGGTTCAAGAATCGGGAAGATATAAGATTCGGGATCAGCAGGTTTATTGCCCCATTCTTTGATAATCCGGGAGACCATAGGAGTGATCACGACGGTTATCAATTTTGGATTGGAAGAGGTCTCACGTTTTGTTTTTTCGCGGATGAAGGTCAATTTATCCTGGTCTATGTTCTTGTATTTCAGCAATGCCATATCTTTAATATTCATGCCATTTCCAAGGTACGTGAACAGCCAGTAGTGACGATAACGCCTGATCTGCGAACCTTTAGGAGCTTTATAATTGGCAATATCGCCGACCTGTTTGATGGTGAGGGCTTTCTTAACATTTGCTCCATTAGGAATAGGGAATTTTTCATCAGACCTTTTGCCAAAGGGGTATTTTTCGGGATTGACAAGTCCTTTTTTCATGGCCTTATTGTAAGCCACCCTTACCGCGCGGAGGTAAATTCCGGTTGTTGTAGGGCTTTTCTTTGCTTTTTCCATCCAGGCATCGTACTTTTTAAGAAATTCGGTGGTGAAGTTGCTTAACATTAGCTTATCCTGAGTTGTGAAAGTAGTAAGTGAGTTTAATGCACATTCGTAGGTAACAGCTGTAGAAATACGTCCTTCGGTACGCATATCTTTTCCCAGCCTTTTTAGCCAGACAAAGAGGTCCTTTTCGTCAACATTTTCAACCGGATCAGTATTGAAGTAAATCTTTTCAAATTTTTCAAATGTGAAATCGGGGATATCCTTTATAATTTTGTTGGCTTTATCACGGATACCTTCAAGGATTTGTTTGGCAACCAGGAAAACATCCTGTGGGGTCTTCGCCATAATGCTTTTAAAAACTTTTGGAGTAAATGCATATACTTCATTTTCTGCAAAAGTGGTATTTGCAAGAATGATCTTTTTTCCGCTCTCATTATTAAGAGGATAGAATTTACTTTTACGGTCGAAAGTGACCCTCAATTTGATTAAATAAATGCTACTCTTGTTCGTTCTTCTATTATCGAGATAAATTCCGGTGGATACTTTTGGGGCAGTTGTTTTCATAAAAATTGAATTATATGTGCAAACAAATGTACAAACATTTTCGATAAGAATAGCATTTACATCAATTAATATCAATTAAAGTAATGATATAAATAACTGATATACAGTAATATTATAATACTTTCCAAATTCTATATATTAATAAAAAAAATGACTGTTAATCAGAGGGTCTCAGGTTCAAGTCCTGAAGGGGGAGCCTCAAAATGAAAGCACTTACAGATTTATTGTAGGTGCTTTTTTTATCCCTGTTCACCAAATGTACACCTTAATGCCTAAATCAACTGATCATGTGTAGCCTCAATCCCTCATCCGATTTCTATTACATGAGTTCTGGCCGGTTGCTTCTAAAAATAGTATAATATTATTTCTTTTCGTCTTCCAATATCCTGAAAGCCTGTTCGAGACTTTCGGTAATGGGAATGAAGGAATAGCCTAAAACGTCCTTGAATTTCTCGGCAGAGTAATATGATTTGGACATAACAGAACGCACATTTTCGCGTGTAAGAAGGGGCTTCGACCGTGTGATTAATGCACGCATTTCATCTATCCAGGCTATTGCCGTCATCACTGGGCCGTTTATTGCAATCCGGGGATGAGGTTTGCCCAGAATATCGGCAACTTTTATAAAGAAATCCTTAAGGGTCAGATTTTCAGAGTTAAGCACAAAACGTTCACCGCTGATATCGCTTTCCATTAGCAGGATCATAGCATTGGCTACATCACGCACATCCACATAACCGTTAACCCCCGTTGAATGGAAAGGAATAAAGTTTTTTATATTGTGAAACAACTGGTTTGTAGCCCGGTGATGACAACCTGCCCCTATAATGACTGAAGGGTTTACAATAACTGCATTCAGACCTTCTTCAATGCCCCGCCATACTTCACGTTCGCCGCCGTATTTACTGATGGCATATCCACTGTTGGCACCTGATGTCTTCCATTTGGCATTTTCATCAATAAATTCCCCTTTTTCGGCTTGGCCAAGTGAGGCAATGGAACTTACATGGCAAAGCTTTTTTATACCGTTCTGCAGGCAGGCATCAACTACATTTGCTGTTCCTTCAACATTTACAGCAATCATCTCTTTATACTGACGAGGGTTAAAAGAAACCAGAGCGGCGCAGTGATACACGTATTCAATGCCCTGCATAGCCTGCTGTATCGAAAACGGATCGAGTACATCGCCTTCAACCCATTCAACCAGCTCGATAAGATGTTCGTTTTCAGATGAAATGCAGTTGAATAATTTGCTGGTGTCGTATGCCTTCTTCCCGGGGCGCAACAATGCTCTTACCTTATGGCCTTTACGTGTTAGTTCGTATAAGAGGTAGGAGCCTACCAGGCCGGTTCCACCGGTTACAAGTATCATGATGCAAAACTATGAATTTTTTGATCGCCTGAAACGGACGGAGATCCAATAAGTAAAATGCCAATCAATAGTTTTGCTAACTTTGCCGTCAAATACTGATTTTATGAGTTTTGTTGATGAACTTCGCTGGCGCGGGATGATACATGATGTAACACCCGGCACAGCTGAGCAGCTTGAAAAAGAAATGACCACGGCCTATGTTGGCATCGATCCTACGGCCGACTCTCTGCATATCGGCCACCTGGTTTCGATTATGATGCTGAAACACCTTCAGTTGGCGGGTCACAAACCTCTGGCGCTTGTTGGTGGTGCTACCGGTATGATTGGAGATCCATCGGGCAAAAGCGAGGAGCGTAACCTGTTAAGCGAAGAATTGCTTCGGCATAACCAGGATTGTATCAAAGAGCAACTGTTAAAATTTCTTGATTTTGATGCTTCGAAACCAAACCATGCCGAGATCGTAAACAACTACGACTGGATGAAGGAATTTTCGTTTCTGAGATTTCTTCGCGAAGTGGGAAAGCACCTTACTGTTAATTATATGATGGCTAAAGATTCGGTGCAGAAACGCCTCGAAACAGGGCTTTCATTTACCGAGTTCACCTACCAACTGGTTCAGGGATACGATTTCCTGCATCTGTACGAAAACAAAAACTGCAAAATCCAGATGGGTGGCAGTGATCAGTGGGGGAACATTCTTACGGGTACCGAACTTATTCGCCGGAAAGCAGGTGGCGAAGCTTTTGCTGTAACCTGTCCGCTTATCACAAAAGCTGATGGAGGCAAATTCGGCAAAACCGAAAAAGGAAATATCTGGCTCGACCCTGAAAAAACTTCACCGTATGCATTTTACCAGTTCTGGCTCAATTGCAGCGATGAGGACTCGAAGAAATATATCCGCATTTTTACCTTGTTCAATCAGCAGGAAATAGAAGTGCTGGAACTCGAAAACGGACAGACGCCGCATCTACGAGCCTTACAAAAAGCCATTGCCCGCGACCTGACTCTTCGTGTACATGGTGAAATGGAATACAATCAGGCAGTAGAAGCTTCCGAAATATTGTTTGGCAAAGGAACTACCGAAACACTTCGCCTGCTGGATGAAAAAACTCTGCTTGGCGTTTTCGAAGGCGTTCCTCAAAGTGAAATCAGCCGCACAGAGCTGGAAGCCGGAATAGGTATGGTGGATTTTCTTTCGGAGAAAACCGGAATTTTCCCATCCAAAGGTGAGGCTCGTCGCATGTTGAAAGACGGTGGCGTTCAGATAAACAAAGAAAAAGCACTCGAAGAAATGACGATAACTCCGTCTTTTTTGTTGAATAACAAGTATATCCTTGCTCAAAAAGGGAAGAAGAATTATTTCCTGATAAAGGTAGTTTAGGTTCATATATATATTTAGGATAAAATTAAAATCCGGGTGTGAAATGAATTCACACCCGGATTTTTTCTAATCTCCAATCCCTATCCCTTCTTATACGGATGCGCCTCTGTGTTAAATATCACTTTATTGAAATCCAGTTTTCCTGAATCATCGAAAAGCAGGAAAGCATATTTCAGTGTTTCGGCAAAAAAGAAGCTTTCCATCGAATCGCGCTTTTCCATGGTACGAACATCTTTCAATGAAGCATAGGCCTCATCAGTACGGCAATATTTTACAAGGTTATCGAACATGGCTTTGCCCATTTGCAGGTATTTTTCATCATGCGTATATTGATATAGATAATATGCACCTTCGATATTTTCAGGGCGCAGAGCGTATGAACCATTATCAACTTTCATAGTTTTGTAGTCCATTGTTTCGGGCTCTATGCCATGAAGCATCCACATGCGATAATTGGATTTCTGAAGTTCGGCAGCGCGTTTCATATCCTTATTCATAGCCAGGGTACCGGCAAAAAATGCATCCAGCGCACCATAAATAGTTTCAGTACGTTTGCCAGTGTGCATATCTGCATGTCCGTACCACAGTCCATTAGGCATTTGGTCAGCAAGGTATTTATTTGCAGCAGTTATAGTGGGCGTCCACATTTCACTTAACTGTTTGTCGTTGAAGAGAATAGCACCTTTAAGAATATACTCCAGGTAAGAATCAATACCTCCCGAAATATGACTTGATGGATTAGTGACTTTTCCCGTTTCTATATTAATTCCTTCGCCTGTAAGATTTAAAGGCGAACGCAGCGCATATAAAGCGGTCATGGCCTTCATAGCAGTCTGGTAATACACCGGATTACCTGTATGTTTGCTGAGAGTTCCGTATTCGAGCAGGTAAGTACCGATTTCGGCAGGATTGGATTCTGGTCCGGACGTAACTCCTGTTTTGAGGTTTACATAGCGGTAAGGCATGCCGGTAGGAGAGTTAAATGATTTTATCAGTCGCTTGCCCAGGTCTTCGGCCAATGAAAGGAAACGGGGGTCGCCATCGAGTTCGTAAGCAGAGAGCAAGCCTCCGAAAATACGTATGGAGACTTCAAAATTCTGCACATCCATATCCACATCAAAATCAAGATCTTTGAAAATAAGTCCTTTTGCTTCATTTGCTTCATCGGTCAAGCCCATCAATATCATGGTATCGAATGCATCCACGGGCGTCATCAACAGTGATTTATTGTACCAGTTATGAGGCCTCAGCGTAAGCGGCTGCAGGGCATCGTATCCCCAGGCGTATTTTTTATAGCCGTTCCACGCATGCAGAAATTCGGTTTTCACCTTGTCGGCCATTTCTTTTTTATTAACAGTTTGTGCTTTATCTGCCAATGCAGGCTTTTTCAGGGTACTCTGCGCCTTCACCTGAATTCCCATTCCCATAACTATCATTAGGGAAAATGAAAGGATAAGTAATTTCTTCATGCTGTTTATATTTGAGTTGCGAAGGTATAAAGTTATAAATGATCTCCTGACATTTTTGTGTGAATTTGAAGTTAAATATAGGAATCCTGCATTCGGGAAACTTATTTATTCTATGATTTTAGCTTACAATTACAGGATTTTCAAACACATAATCATAAATTTATATCTGTACTCTTAAAATGTGAATCATTTTAGTTTATCTTTGCCATTGAATTACAACGACTGAGAAATGTTTAACACCAATAATCACTTTAATAGCTTTAATAATTATAATCCTGTCAAGGATTAGGGGAGCTGTAGTGTGTTTGAAAAATCATATAGAAGGCTTTCCGCATCGGGGAGCCTTTTTTTTGTGGCCATTGTAAGGGTATCATGAGATGTTTTACTTTAAAAAATAAATTTTATGTGTGGAATTGTTGGGGTTTTTGAATTAAAAACAGCTTCGCAGGATTTACGACTGCAGGTTCTGGAAATGTCGAAAAAGATACGTCACCGAGGACCAGACTGGTCGGGAATATATTGTGGCGAAAAAGCCATACTGGCTCACGAACGACTTTCTATCGTTGATCCTCAATCGGGCGGTCAGCCACTGAAAAGCAAGGACGGGAAACTTATTTTATCGGTCAACGGTGAGATATACAATCATATGGATATCCGGAAAAACCTGTCACAAAACTATGAGTTCCTTACACATTCGGATTGTGAAGTGATCCTTGCCCTGTACCGCGAAAAGGGTATTAATTTCATCGAAGACCTGAGCGGAATTTTTGCTTTTGCCTTGTATGATACCGAAAACGATTGTTACCTTATTGCTCGTGATTCCATAGGAGTGATTCCTCTTTATATGGGCTGGGATAAATTTGGTAATTTTTATGTAGCATCCGAACTCAAAGCACTCGAAGGTATTTGCAACCGGATCGAGGAGTTTTTGCCCGGGCATTATCTTTACAGCAAAGACGGCGAAATGCGCCAATGGTACAAACGCGACTGGGAAGACTTTGATGCCGTTAAAAACAACCAAAGCAATATCCACGAATTACGCACCGCATTGGAAGAAGCCGTTCACCGCCAGATGATGTCGGATGTGCCTTACGGAGTTTTGCTTTCAGGCGGACTCGATTCGTCCGTTATTTCAGCAATTGCCAAAAAATACGCCGCCCGTCGTATTGAATCGCACGACCTGAAGGAAGCCTGGTATCCTCAGTTGCATTCCTTTGCGATAGGATTAAAAGGCTCGCCCGATCTGGCAGCAGCAAGAATAGTAGCCGATCACATAGGTTCCGTTCATCACGAAATTGAATTTACCATTCAGGAAGCGTTGGATGCATTGCGCGATGTGGTATATCACCTCGAAACCTATGATGTAACTACAATCCGGGCATCGACGCCCATGTACCTGATGTCGAGGGTTATCAAATCGATGGGTATTAAGATGGTGCTCTCCGGCGAAGGTGCTGATGAGATTTTCGGTGGCTACCTGTATTTTCATAAAGCGCCTGATGCGAAATCATTTCATGAGGAAACGGTTCGCAAAATTTCGAAACTCCACCTTTATGATTGCCTGAGAGCCAACAAATCACTGGCTGCCTGGGGCGTTGAAGGGCGGGTTCCTTTCCTCGATAAAGAATTTATGGATGTAGCAATGAGACTAAATCCTGAAGATAAAATGGCAAAAGACGGCAAAATGGAGAAGTGGATTTTGCGCAAAGCCTTTGAAGATTATTTGCCGGCAAGTATTGCATGGCGCCAGAAAGAACAGTTTTCGGACGGTGTTGGTTACAGTTGGATTGATACACTTAAGGAGCTTACAGCCGCAAAGGTTAGCGACGAACAGCTGGCAAATGCCCAATTTCGTTTCCCTATAAACCCACCAAGGGTGAAAGAAGAATATTATTACCGTTCGATTTTTTCCGACCATTTTCCATCAGATGCAGCCGCCCAATGTGTTCCTTCGGTGCCTTCAGTTGCATGCAGCACGCCAGAGGCTCTGGCATGGGATGCCTCCTTTCGCAATCAGAATGATCCTTCGGGACGCGCTGTAAAGAGTGTTCATAACGAGGGTTATAAATAAATAAATTTTGAATGCGGATTAGAGCCGGGCAAGAGTAGCGCAGAAAACCTGCATTTCTCGCCCGGCTCTTATTTTGTCAGTTTAGCTGTATTATATCTTGATCTGCTGGAAAAATTTGGTCATCATAAGTGATATTATTTTAATTGAATTTAATAGATCCATTTATTACTTCGGAAATTCATTTGCACTTTTTTTTCGTACTTTTTGCTTGACACAAAAGTACCAAAAGGTCTAGGCTTAATATAAATTTCACACAGATATACGACTCGGTAAGGCTCGCAAAACAAGGCCTGAAAGATTTTACCATATCCATGCAGCACGTGAGGCTGGTGTTTTGCTACGCACATGCCCGCGCAGTTTACCTTCGTCTACATCTGTTGTGAAATTTCTATTAGGCCGGTCCCTACACTCTGAAAATCATGCTGAAAAGCCAAATTATTGTTCCGCTATGTTGCCATGCGTAGCAA
>JBBRYZ010000172.1:0-7790 GCA_038237165.1 Bacteroidales bacterium
AATGCAAATCGAACCTATTATTTTGCAGTTATTTGCAGATATGCATGCCTTGAATGCTAAATAATAATTTTTTCTGTCTGTAAATATACTAACGACTAATGCTCGATAAGCGTAAAATATATATACTTGATGTAAATTTATCATCCTTTTTGCATCTTTTTTAATCACGATGTATTATATTTGACGCCGGAAACATTCAATTTAGATCATACCATTTTTATCAAAAATAATTCTCACAAAATAAACAGATAGGGCATTTAATTCCAAAAAATAAAGAAAAGCTATAACTATTTTTTAGCTGGTATTAAAAGCAGAGAATGCAATAACAGATCACCAATATGAAAATATTACTAATACTTCTTTTTTTACTTTCTTGCACAACAGTCTCTGCAACTGATTATTATATAAGCTCATCTGGGAATGATTTAAATAATGGCCTTTCGATTTCTACCTCCTGGAAGACAATAGCTAAAGTAAATTCTTATACTTTTCTACCGGGCGATAATATTTTATTTAACCGTGGGGATACATTTTACGGTACAATAACGATATTAAAGTCTGGTTCAGCAGGTTCACCGATTGTAATTGGAGCTTATGGTGCAGGAGCAAATCCTACCATAAGTGGATTTACAAATTTAGCATCGTGGACTAATTTAAGTGGAAATATTTACTATGCTACGCTTGATGTACCGAGATTAAATATTGTTACGCTAAATGGAGTTGTAAAAGGAATGGGTAGATTCCCAAATACAGGCTATTTGAATTATGAATCTCATACAAACAATACCTCAATTACCGACAAACAATTGACAGGAACAACAAATTGGACAGGAGCAGAGATTGGCATAAGAAAATTTAGGTGGATAATTGATAGACAAGTTGTAACCAATCATTCAAATGGAACATTAACTTATAATGCCTTGGCAGACTACGGAAATAATGCTTATTATAATCCTGTTGATGGGAATGGTTATTTTTTTCAAAATCATATCGGATGCCTTGACGATTTGGGCGATTGGTGTTACGATGCTGCCGCTAAAAGAATTTATATGTACTTTGGTGGTTCACCTGCTGGATATACCATAAAAGCAGGAAGTTTAGATAGAAATTTAAGTATAAAAACTAAGAACAATATTAATTTTGAAAACGTTAATTTTGAAGGTGCAAATATAGAAGGAATTAATTTAGTAGGTGGTTCGCATATAAATTTCACAAATTGCAATATTGTTTCTCAAGGAGGTTATGCTTTGTATGGTGACAATAGTAGTTATATTGGAATAACAGATTGTACTATTACGGATGCTTTAAACAATGGAATATTCTTAAATGCTAATAATGTAACTATTGATGGCGTGGATATTACAAATACTGGGATAATTCAGGGTGCGGCAAGATCAGGCGATAAATCAAACCTTGGATTATATGTTGCAGGAAACGATCTTATTGTAAAAAATTGCAACATAACTAATGTTGGTTATAACGGAATTGATTTTTCAGGAAGCAATGTGTTGGTTGAAAACAATTTTGTAACCAATTGGTGCAGTGTAAAAGATGATGGTGGAGGAATTTATACATATTCTGGTAATATTACTAATACAAATGGAATTATTCGAAATAATATAGTTGTAAATACAAATGGTGCTTGGCCTGGTTGTGAAGCGTATTCTTATGAAGCATTTGGGAAATCACATGGCATTTATTTAGATAATGGAACACAAAATGTAGAAATATCAGGAAATACAGTTGCAAACTGTTCGGGGGCTGGTATTTTTGCTTCAAAGAAAAACTGTCAGGTTTTAAATAATACATTCTATAATAATGGTGTTACAGGATTGGTAGGACAACTATACTATGACTATTTTAGTAGCGGGGACTGTAGGGGAATGACCATCAGCGGAAATAAATTTATTTCAAAAGCTGCAAATCAACCTGTTTATTATCATCATACCTATAGTTCTAATACTGAAAATCCAAATGTAACCAGTTCTTATGACGATAATTACTATGCCAGACCAATTGATGACAATAACGTAATTAGGATACTTTATACTGCTATAAATTATAGTGTAATTTCAGATACATATTATTCACTTAAATCATGGAAAACATATACTGGGCAAGATGTAAATTCGCATAAATCCCCAATTTCAATTACAAACGAAAATGATCTGAGGTTTGAATATAACGAAACAAAGGCTGCAAAGACGATTTCATTGGCCTACCCAATGATTGATGTAAAAGGAACAATATATTCAACAAGTATTACCCTTCAACCCTATACATCAGTTGTATTAATTAAGAATCCGTTTGTTTCGCCAGGTGCTCCAACTTCAGTTAATGCTGCAGCCGGAGATGCCCGTGCATCTGTTACCTTTGCGGCTCCAACAAACAATGGCGGTTCTGCTATCACCGGTTATACTGTGACTTCACTTCCTGCGGGCGGAACCGATATCAATGCAGGTTCGACCTCACTAACTCACTCAATTACCGGATTAACGAATGGCACCTCCTATGCGTTTACGGTCAAGGCTACAAATTCAGCCGGAACCTCCATTGTTTCAGTAGCTTCAAATGTAGTGATGCCTCTTGCTCCTGTTGCAACTACCTTCACCTTTTCAGGTCCTTCCGGTGGTAATGTAAACAGTGCCTCTGTAAATTTCACGATTACTCCAAACAATCCTTATACCGGAACAATTACGATCACACAAGGGGGTGCCGGCAGTACGGGCCTTGCGGCCAGGGTTCTGACCTACTCAAATTCAGCCGCGGCTCAAACATTTACTATCGTACCTACCACAGCAGATAGTATCACCTTAACCCCTACGAACAGTGGTGCAATTACCAATCCTGTCAGTTTAGCCTATACAGCAAATGCCGTTTCACCAGGTGTTCCAACTTCAGTTGTTGCCTCAGCCGGAGATGCAATTGAATCTGTTACCTTTGCGGCTCCAACCAACAATGGCGGTTCTGCTATCGCCGGTTATACTGTTACTTCAATACCTTCGGGGGGAACCGATCTGAATGCAGGTTCAACCTCTCTTGTCCACTCAATTACAGGATTAACGAATGGCACCTCTTATACATTTACTGTCAAGGCGATAAATGCAGCCGGAACCTCCGTCGCTTCTGTTGCTTCAAATGCGGTGATGCCTCTTGCTCCAGTTGCCACTGCCTTCACGCTCTCTGGTCCGTCCGGTGGCAATGTAAACAGTGCCTCAGCAAATTTCACGGTTACTCCAAACAATTCCTATACCGGAACAATTACGATCACACCAACGGGTACAGGCAGTACGGGCCTTGTGGCCAGGGTTCTTAATTACTCAAATTCAGCCGCAGCTCAAACATTTACGATTTTACCAATCACTGCCGGTAGTATCACCTTAACTCCGACGAACAGTGGAGCAATTACCAATCCTGTCAGTTTAGCCTATACGGCAAATGCTGTTTCGCCAGGTGTTCCAACTTCAGTTATTGCTACAGCCGGAGATGCCATTGCATCTGTTATCTTTGCTACTCCGACAAACAATGGCGGTTCTGTGATCACCGGTTATACTGTTACTTCAATTCCAGAGGGGGGAACCGATATCAATGCAGGTTCAACCTCTCTTATCCACTCAATTACCGGATTAGCAAATGGCACCTCCTATACATTTACGGTCAAGGCTACAAATTCAGCCGGAACCTCCATCGCTTCCTCAGTTTCAAACGCGGTGATCCCGATAGATGTTACGCTCCCTGTCATCAGTGCATTTACGATTCCTTCAACGTCCAATTCACGCACTGTTTCCATTTCCAGGTTTACGGCAACCGACAACAACGGAATCTCAGGCTATCTCCTAACAGAAACAGCTGCTATTCCATCAACAGCAACATCTGGCTGGACCTCCGCTGCACCTTCAACTTATATCTTCTCTTCTGATGGTTTTAAAGCGCTTTATGCCTGGGCCAAAGATGCAGCCGGAAATATATCGGTTTTAAGATATGAAGCAGTGATAATTAACTCTAATCTGACTGTCGAACCGGATGCTCATTTTAAAACCGTTTGGCAGGGTGAAAACGGGCAAAATCACATGAACATGAATGTTGTTTCAGCAACTTTGGAAGGCCTGCAGCTTTCTGTGGCTGACGAAATCGCATTATTTAGTGGTGCTGACTGTGTAGGTACTATAAAACTGAAAGAATCAATCAATTCATCTGATCAATCAACTTTCTTAACAATACATGCCTCTCAAAATGATGGGTCCAATAATGGATTTGCGGATAACGATACGATAATCTTCAAAATCTGGGATAGCAAAAACCAACTCGAAATACTTGTTAATTCCGTAACCTACAAGAATGATATCGCATCCTGGATTACTAGTGGAAAATATGTTCCCGGCGCTACCTCAACAGTCAAAATTGAAGCTTATACCGGAATTTCTCAAACGATTGTATTGAAAAAAGGATATAACCTGATCTCAACGTATTTAAATGCAAATTATCCCAAAGTTACTTCCGTAACCAAATCACTGTATGACCAGGGAAACCTGGTTAAAATACAGGATGAAGCGGGTAATTCATTTGAAAATTGGGGGACTTACGGAGGCTGGATCAATAAGATAGGATCACTTGAAAACACGGAAGGATATAAGATTCAGGTTGCAAATAATTGCACGTTGCAGGTAATCGGAAAACCTGTTACCCTGCCAATGGACATTCCGTTAAAGACAGGATGGACCATTATTTCATTTCCTTATAATGATTTGGTGAATGCAAAATCAGTAATACAATCGCTGATCGATCAGAACAGACTTTCTAGAGTTCAGGATGAAGAGGGTAATTCTATCGAGAACTGGGGACAGTTTGGCGGCTGGATAAATGGTATTGGCAATTTTGTCCCGGGAAAAGGATACAAAGTGAAAGTAGTTGCGAATGCTATTTTAACGCTTCAACAAAGCTACCTTAAGTCAGCCACGATAATTGCCAAATCAGAAAAGTCGGTTCATTTTACTACCAATATTGAAGGGAATGGTTCTGATCATATGAATATTAATATTGTAGGCTTACGGGCATCCGGGATTTCAGTTGGAGATGAGCTTGCCGCTTATGATGGAAAAATTTGTGTTGGCGTAATTAAAATCAATGACGATCAGTTCAATACAGAATCTGCAAGTTTAGTCGCCTCTTTTTCAAGCAGTGAACAGGCAGGTGATGGATTTACAGAGGGGCATCCAATCGATATTATTGCCTGGAACCGAATAACGAACAGTGAAAAAGTGGTGCAGTGCGAGGTTGTGAACGGGAAACTGAGTTATTTGAAAAATTCAAGTGTGCTGGTAAAATTGAAAACCCAATCTATTGATGTGAAAAGTTTAGAAGACACCGTTCAGATTGTTTTATACCCCAATCCAAGCACCGGAATTGTTACCGTTCGTTTCTCCGAAATGCCTTTTACAGAAAGCCGGATTGATATTGTGCATATTTCAGGCAGAATGATCCTGTCAAGACAAATCACAAATAGATCTGAGGTGTTTAATCTCGAAAATCAAACTTCAGGAATCTATCTTATAAAGATTAAGACCGGTTTAAGTCAAGTCGTTCATAAATTGGTTTTAACAAAATAATTCGATCAATTCTTTAGTTTCCTGAATATGACCTTTTGAAGATGCACCAAATAATACCGATTCTATCTTTGGGAATTTTCCTAAATATTCAATTGCCTCCTTAGGACGTAATGCTCCAGATGCCAAAGCCTGCATCGCAATGGGCCGGAATTGTTTCTCGTTCAGGTACTTTTCATAAATTTCAGTGCCTCCACTCATGCGGAAACCAATTTTATTGATGGAACTACAGATAATCGGGTTCTCAATGCCGACTGAATTCAGGGCATCAAGCAGTAGAGGGAGGTTCATGGTAATATAACCTGGTTCGGCACTGTATTTTTTACGGATATAGGCATCGTATTCTTTCAGTATATCAACCATTTTTAATCCTAAAATCATATCTACCAGCACATTTTGGAGAAAGATAACCGGTGTGTTAATCCCTTTGAACATCTTCATCTCAGCATCGATAAGCAATTCCATCAGGCCGAAAAAGTCTTTATTTAAAAATGCAAAACCTCCTTTAGCAACGGTACTGAAAATATTCCCTGGCACATATTGCTTAATGGTTCCCATAATGCCCAACTCAGTAACCGCATTGGCATATTTGTGCGCGTAAGGCATACAAGGATAAATATTGAAGTATTTATAACGTGCAGGATTGGCGCGTATATGATCGCAAACACTGGCAATGCGGTCGTGGGTTGTACACATAAAGGTGTTAATGCCAAGGTCGATAGCCTGGTCGATCACTTTAATGATGGCCGCATCGTCCTTAAACCGGATGGACTGTGCGCGGGCTTTCTCGTCTGAGGCGTGGTTTACCGCAAAAAACTGGTTGTCGCCAAATATTACTTTGTCCATAGATTATTGTTTTTTAGAATCTGCTATGATCATTTCAATTACTTTATCCGTGAAAAGCCCCTGCTCGAACGAGTTATAAGTTCCGGACTTCTTGTTTTTGATACAATCGATAAAATAATCGATCTGTGCGCTGTACTCTTCACCACGCAGGTAAAAGCTAATCGGGATGGCAAAGTCTGTGATGTATTTTGTGGTCCATCCTTTTTCCAGCCCCTCTTTTCTGACAGGTTCTTTCAGAAAGATTTTAATCTCGGTAGCATCACAGATGATCTTCCCGTTCTTGCCAATTACAGTAATTGAGGTTGACATTTTTCGGTAGGTTTCATCGCTCCAGTTAACAGATAACAAACCACTCAAACCATTTGCAAGTGATAGTGTGCCATATACAGCATCTTCAACCCCTTTGGAATAAATACTTTTCAATTGTACGCCACTCGCTTTTACCGGACGGCCAATGATTTCCTGGACCAAGTTGATAACGTGAGAAGCATAATCATTTAAACAGCCTCCCCCTTCTTCCGGCTTCGAGCGCCAGCTATTTCCTTTTTCTTTTGTGACTACAGGTCCGTATGCTTCACCTGTAAAGTGTATTAACTCTCCCAATATGCCAAATTTAAGTAAGCGTTTCAACTCCCTGAATGTGCCTATAAAATGGTTGTGATATCCCACCTGATTGACAAGCTCTTTGCTTTTGGCAAGCAGAACCAGTTCTTGACCTTCCCGGGTAGTAAGGCTAAATGGTTTTTCACAAAATACATGAAGCCCCTTTCCCATGGCGTATTTTACCATAGGGTAATGAAAACGGGTTGGTGTAGCAATCAATACAAATTCCAGCAACTCTTTTTCGATCATCTCTTTATAATCGCCGTAGGTATTTACCTTGCTGAATTTTTTAAATGCATCCAATACCAAAGCCGAAGTATCGCACACAGCAACCAAATCCACATCGGGATGCGCACCCACGATGGCAGCATGAGAAATCCCCATCTTGCCGAGACCTATAATGGCTCCTTTTATCTTAATCATTATTTTAGATTGAATATTAAGTTCTTAATTATTTTATAGGATTCGTTCCCCTCATTCAAGACTTTTCTATCTTTTTGTATTGATTGGTTCGCTTCAAGTAATTTTTTTATTTCCCAA
Source organism: Bacteroidales bacterium (assembly GCA_038237165.1). Classification (GTDB taxonomy): domain Bacteria; phylum Bacteroidota; class Bacteroidia; order Bacteroidales; family UBA4417; genus UBA4417. Next base: position 7,593 of record JBBRYZ010000172.1, read on the forward strand.
TAAGAAATATCCGGTTTTAAAATCATATAGCCGCTATCAACCAGATATTTATCAACGCACAACATTTCCGCCTGATAAATTGATACAACCGGGATTCCTAAAACTGCAAGTTCTCTTGACATTGAACCTCCTGCGCCTATAAATAGCTTACAGTTGGTTACTATTTCCATAAGCTTCAGCGGTTTCACAGCGACTGTC
>JBBRYZ010000173.1:0-7788 GCA_038237165.1 Bacteroidales bacterium
GGCATCCTGCCTGATAAATGGGAAAATGCGCTCTCGGCATACAGTATTGGCGCTCAAAATATTACAGAGGTAAGCGACTGGAATAAAGTACTTAGATTCTATTTTATTAATGTGATTATTTTTTCCGTCATCATTTTAACCATTATTTTATTCAGCACGCAATTTCTATCGCCATTATTTTCAGGCTCAAGGTGGGGGCAGTTAATAACAGCCTTTGTTACACTGGCTATTTTATCTCCATTTTTATGGGCACTTGCTTTTCGCCGTACACAGAGGCAGGCCTATGCAAATGTATGGGTTAAGCCATCACTTCGTGGCCCGCTAATCGCTTTACTTTTATCTAGACTATTGCTGGCGTTCTTTTTTATCGGATTTTTATTCGATAGGATGTTTTCACCGGGAATTGCATTTTTGGGTGTATTCGGCGCTTCGGTAATTCTGGCGATTTTCTCAAAAAGAATCAAGTTGTTTTATGGAAAAATAGAAATGCAGTTTTTAACTAATTTCAATGAACGCGATCTGCAGGCGCAGAAACTCAGCCCAATACTAACTCCCTGGGATACACATATTGCAACTTTTGAACTAAAGGCGCAATCCCCGCTCATTGGAAAAACATTGTTTGAATCGCAAATCAGGGAAGAATTCGGGGTAAATATTGCTGTAATTGAACGTGGCGACTATGTAATTAATGTGCCAAACCGGCATGAAATTCTTTATCCTTTCGATACACTTTCGGTAATAGGAACAGACGAGCAACTCAAAAAATTCGAAGAATACCTGGAATCAAAGTCCACAGAAACAAAGCTTTTAGATAAAGCCCGAAAAGTATCGTTACACCATTTTACCATAAGCAAGAACTCACCGCTTGTTACGAAAAATATACGCGAATCACGAATCCGTGAACGATCCAAAGGCCTTGTTGTGGGGATTGAACGCGGTGGAGAACGTATTATCAACCCCGAATCGGATCTCATATTTCAAGAAAATGATAAGGTATGGATAGTAGGAAATGAAATGAGAATCTTGGTTCTGATCAAAGAATTAGCAGTTTAACATATTAGGCGGACCTGTAATCGCGAAAGCAAAATTAACAGTCTATGCATCAATTTCTTTTTTGGTAATCCTAACTCTGAAATATTTAATATATTTGCCTGACATATCTATAAGAATTTATTCAATCTCTTATCATGAAAACAATTTCTATATTTTTTATCGTCATTATAACTGCTTTGAAATCTTTTGGACAAATAACTTATGAAAAAGGTTACTTTATTGATAACAACAACCAGCGGGTTGAATGCCTGATAAAAAATTATGACTGGAAAAATAACCCTACAGAAATTGAATTCAAAACCAGTTCTTCACCAAAACCACAAAAAGCAGATATTGCTTCAATAAAAGAATTCGGTATAGATGGGTATTCAAAATATGTTCGGGTCAAAACTTTTATCGACAGATCATCCGCTGATATCTTGGAGATTTCTACCCAAAGTAGTCCTGAGTGGTCGGAAGAGCTCGTATTTTTAAAAGTGCTGGTGGAAGGGAAAGCCAAGCTTTTTACTTTTGTGGACGGAGATTTGAATTTATTTCTTTATTCCCTGAATGATTCAACTGTTAACCAGTTAATTTACAAGCAATACTTTTCAGTGGATAGTACTTTTGCTTCTGTTCAAACTGTTTGTTTCAATACCAGGTTTCGACAGCAGCTCTGGATTGATGTGAAATGCCCCGGCGAGACTATGAGTTCTCTGGAAAGCCTTCAGTACAATACAAACATGCTAAAACAATATTTTATCAAATACAACAAATGCAGCGGGTATTCATTTATCGAATACAATAAAAACGGTAAAGCATTTAATTTGAAACTTACTCCGGGAATCAACTTTTCGGCTATGTCGATGACTAATGATGCAAACAGCTTCAGAGACACTGATTTTGGAATTAAAACCGGTTTCAGAATAGGCCTGGAAGGTGAATTTATTTTGCCATTCAATAAGAACAAATGGGGAATACTGTTCGAACCAACTTATCAGTACTTTAATGCAACAAGTAAAAACAGCAATGGCAATACATCTATAAATTACAACTCACTAGAATTTCCAATAGGTCTGAGGCAATATTTCTTTTTAAACAATTCGATAAAGCTTTTTATAAATATTTTTTACATTCCGGCCTTTTGTCCGGATTTTCATTCGACATTCAAATCAGGAAGTTCGCCTGCCGCATTACTGGATATAAATTCAAGAGGGAGTTTTGCATTCGGCGGAGGAATTGGTTTGGCTAAATTAAGTGCTGGAATCAGGTATTATAGCAATAGACAAATATTAGGAGATTACCCGTCGTGGTTCACCGATTATCAAAGATTTTCACTGATATTTGGATACAAAATATTTTAGATATCAGGAGGGACTACAATCAGCATAAAATCTTTTGTAAAAAGTGTTCCTTTTTCCAAGATAAATTCGCCAATATGTTTTTTACATAAAAAGAATTTGTACTTTTGCACTCCATTTGTAGAAATCACAAAGTACAAACACAAATTAAAGTAAAACAAATGATTAGACAGTACGAAGCCGTTTTCATTATGACTCCCGTTTTATCTGATGAACAGATGAAGGAAACGGTAAGCAAGTTCCACAAGTTCCTTGTTGACAAAGGGGCTACAATTATTAATTCTGACAACTGGGGCCTTCGCAAGTTGGCTTATCCTATCCAGAAAAAATCGACCGGTTTTTATCACCAGTTCGAATTTCATGCCGAAGGTAAGCTTATCAACGACTTCGAAATAGCCATGAAACGTGAAGAGCGTATTCTTCGCTTCCTCACCGTTGTTCTCGACAAACACGCTGTTGCATACAGCGAAAAACGTCGTGCCAGGAAAGCTGCGAAAGCAGAAGAAAAAGTACAGGCATAATTGTAACTCAAAAAAATCAGAAAAATGGCCACACAAGGAAATTCGGACATCAAATACCTGACTCCCATTACGGTTGACGTCAAAAAGAAAAAATATTGCCGTTTCAAAAAAAGCGGTATTAAATACATTGATTACAAGGATGCAGACTTCTTGCTCAAGTTTATCAACGAGCAGGGTAAGATTTTGCCACGCCGGTTAACTGGTACAAGCACCAAATACCAGCGCAAGGTAGCACAGGCCGTTAAACGTGCCCGTCATTTGTCGCTATTACCCTATGTTGCAGACTTATTAAAATAACAGGAGGCCCGATATGGAAATAATTCTTAAAAAAGATGTAACCGATTTAGGTTACGCACACGATGTAGTAACTGTTAAGGACGGCTTTGCCCGCAATTTTCTGATTCCTCAGGGACACGCTGTAATGGCAACTGTTCCGAACCGGAAAATCAATGCTGAAGACCTCCGTCAGAAATCGTTCAAAGCACAGAAAACTAAAAACGAAGCTGAATTAGTAGCTAAATCACTCGAAAACATCACAGTGAAAATTGGTGCCAAAGCAGCCGAAACCGGAAAAATTTACGGTTCAGTTAATGCTATTCAGATTGCTGATGCTTTACGTGAGCAGTTTAAAATTGATATCGATCGCAAAAAGATTCATGTTGATGGCGAATCGATCAAGGAAACCGGAAATTACACTGCTAACGTCCGTTTGCACAAGGATCTGCTGGTAACCATCAATTTTGAGGTTATCGCCGAATAATCTTATCGCACAGCAACAAAATATTTGCTAATTTAATCCCGGATAAAACCGGGATTTTTTTTTATGCTTTCACACAACCAGATTAAATATATCAACTCGCTGAAAATCAAGAAATTTCGGCAACAGTACGGAACCTTTATCGTGGAAGGCGAAAAAGGCGTGAGCGAATTGCTTTCGGGTTCGCTTAAAGCGGTTAAAGTTTTCGCATTAGCCGAATGGCTTGATAAAAACACAAACCTACTCCGTGAAAAGAGTATTGAACAACAGGAAATAACTGACGATGAATTAAAGAAAGTAAGCGATCTGATTACGCCGAACCAGGTTCTGGCAATTGCTGAAATCCCCGTGGCTGCAGTACCTGAACCGGGAGAATTTACAGGCATGACACTCGTCCTGGATGGCATACGCGATCCGGGTAATATGGGCACCATGATCAGAACCGCAGATTGGTTTGGAATCAGGAGAATTATTTGCTCTGCTGACTCTGTTGATATGTATAATCCCAAAGTTGTACAGGCAACCATGGGATCGTTCGGAAGGGTAAGTGTATTTTATACCGATCTGAATCACTTTTTTAAAGCCTTGCCTTCGGATATTCCCGTTTTCGGAGCACTTCTTGAGGGACCAGATATCACAAAAATAACTTTTACCCGACCGGGAATCATTCTGATCGGCAGCGAATCGCATGGAATATCTAAGGAACTGATTTCGTATGTTAACAGCCCCCTTCATATTCCCCGGTTTTCGCTTTCAGGCACTGATAATCAGGCAGAATCACTGAACGCCTCAATTGCCAATGGAATTATATGTTATGAAATTTGCAAACAGCTTTCAAAAAATAATTTTTGATTTTTTATGTATTATATGTAAAATTCACTAATTTTTTGCTTAAATTTGTAGGTTAATCAAACATTATAAAAAACAAAACCGTGGCCCCATTATCAAAACTCATCAATTATCATATAGAGGAACTGAAAAGGATGGAAAACCTTTCGGAGAGAACAAAAAATGTATGCACCGAGGGATCACTCGATACATTGTTCAAAATCCTCTATTATTACCTGGAACGGAATACTTTCCGCGATATCAGGAATTGTGGCCTTAAAACCGACATGGAATTGATAAACATGTCGAAAAAGTACCTGAGCATATCCGGGCTAAGCCTCGAAGATTTGAGGATGAATGAACCTTTACTTGGATTTGAAGACTTTAAACTTTTCTGTTATGTGAATTTTAAAGTCCCTTCCGAAGTAACCGAATCATTTAAAGAGGATTTTATTTCGAAGAATTTCCCTCTGTTCAGTTATGTGCAAACCATGATTAAATACATTTTAAATGATCGTGAGCAGTACATCTTTAATAATAACTATGGATTCCTTCAAAAATCACAAAAACGAACCCTACAGGCTATAGGCGATCATTACAGCATTACCCGCGAACGGGTTCGACAGATTTCGCAAAAAGTGCCGGATAAAGTATTTACCGCTATCACCAAAATATCGCATCGGTTTGTGAATATCGACAAGCACTTTGATTACGGGCTTGATCTGAAAAAAGAAATTATCGTTATCAGCCAGGAATTGGTTGATCATATCAATAAAAAGGAAAATCTGACCTATACCGGCAAACTTTATTCGCTGGTTTTCGCTGGTATATTTCAGCGCTATTTTATTGGCATCCAAAGCATTGATAATAATTATCATCATTATTACCTGGTAAGCCGTAAGTATAAGGAAGTTTTCAATTTCAAGGCATTTATAAATGATATTGAAGAACGGAATACGGTGCGGATGATTAATGATCTTCCGACCGATATGCTCACCTATCTTAAACAGTTTGTATTACCCGGACAAATTGTAAACGATAGACTGAAGCAGATTTGCAAACGAATTGCAACCGAAGAATTTGGACTGGGATACGATAAAACAAACTTAATTTTCAGGCGCAATTCGCTGGTAAAACTTTCTGAACATATTATTAGCATACTTTCTGCTGTAGGCAGGCCAATGAAGCTGACCGAAATTTGTAAAGAGTTGAAAACCCGATCGAAACGTATTCCGCCAAATATAGAATCACTTCGATCATCTATCCTCAGCATAGATGAAGTTGCCGCCATCGGAAAAACCAGTACATATGCGCTCAAGGAATGGGATATGGTGAAAACTGGTACCATTAAGGAACTTGTAAAAGAATTCCTTGAATCGTCGGCCGAACCAAAACATATTGCGGATATAGCTGTTTATGTTAATAAGTTTAGGAAGACAACTGACAAAAATATCCTTTCGAATCTGAAACTCGATAAAACCAATACTTACGTGTTTTTCAAACTTGGTTACATCGGGCTTAAGTATAAACAATACAAAAACATTCAGATTCAGAGCGATAAGAAATTACGGGGACGCAAGCCCAAAACTTCTGACGGTGATAATCAGCTGAGTCTTATCTGAGTTTTATTACCGGATAAATGAAAAACACACATTAAATCTCTTTCTCAAATCATTGTCCTTTAAAAATCAAAAATGTTAAAATTAATTCTGGTAGCCATTGTATTAGTAAGTCTTGCTTTTGCCGGTATTGCTATAAAGATGTTTGTCCATAAAGGTGCTGAATTCCGCAAATCATGCGGCAGTATAGATCCATCAACCGGTAACAGTATGGCTTGTGGTTGTGGTGGTGATGAAAAATCAGCCTGTGATAATGGATAATAGTTAAAGAAAAATAGGAAAAAGTAACTTTAGAAAAGAGTTGTCATTATCTGGCAACTTTTTTTTTGCTGTTTCAAAAACGATTTTATCGATCAGGATTATATTTTCAAATAGCTTCAAACTATACAAATCGATTCACGAAACGATATTTTATTGTCAATCAATAGTTTGGATATAATTAAAAATGATCAAACCTGGATATTCACCTTTTACAAGCGGGTTTTACCTACCTTTGCGGAATACCGAAATACCAACAAATTGATTCAGAAAATTCTGCAAACACTTAATATTGATGCTCTTAATGCCATGCAGCTTAATGCTGTTGAAGCCATCAGTACTCATAAAGATATTATTTTACTTTCGCCAACAGGCTCAGGAAAGACACTTGCATTCCTTATTCCTGTTTTAAAAAGCCTGGAGGATAGCAATAACAAGGTTCAATCCCTTGTTTTAACGCCATCACGCGAATTAGCTCTTCAAATCGAACAGGTTTTTAAAGCTATGAATACCGGCTTCAAGGTGAGTTGCTGTTATGGCGGTCATAAAACAAGCATTGAGAAGAACAATCTGAAGGAACCTCCAGCCTTGCTTATCGGAACACCAGGCCGCATACTGGATCATATTTCGCGTGGTATCATTAATACAGAAGGAATTCATACTCTCGTGCTCGACGAATTTGACAAGTCGCTCGAACTGGGCTTCAGAGAGGAAATGTCGGCGATTATACAAACACTCAGTTCAATACAAAAACGCATACTCACATCTGCCACCAGGGCTCTTGAAATTCCGGAATTCACAGGAATCACAGCACCTTTTACGCTGGATTACCTGAGTGAAAATAAAGTACCGGAAGGTCTGACTTGTAACATCGTTAAATCGGTGAACAAAGATAAATTGTCGGCTTTGTTTCAATTGTTATGTCACCTGAGTGGGGAATCGACGCTTGTATTTTGCAATCACCGTGAAGCCGCGCAGCGTGTGAGCGATTCCCTTACTGACAGCATGGTTGTGAACGAATATTTTCATGGAGGATTAGAACAACATATCAGGGAACGTGTGCTTGGCAAATTCAGGAACGGCAGCTGCAATATATTGATTTGCACCGACCTGGCTTCACGCGGACTTGATATCCCGGATGTGAAGCATGTAATCCATTATCATCTGCCTGCCAATGAAGAAGGTTATATTCATAGGAACGGCCGCACGGCACGGATGCATGCCGCCGGAGATTCATATTTGATATTAAGCGCGGAAGAATCAGTTCCTACTTATATCAAGGATAAGCTGAAAATTATTGAATTGCCCGATACCCGGATATTGCCTCCTAAACCTGTTTGGGGAACCCTTTATATTGGCAAAGGCAAAAAGGACAAACTGAACAAGGTGGATATTGTCGGTTTCCTGATGCA
>JBBRYZ010000174.1:0-7778 GCA_038237165.1 Bacteroidales bacterium
ATAAGGATATGAAGTTCATCCGTAAACTATTCAATGATGCGTATCGCCTTGATTTGATCGAGCACAAGGATATTCCCTTCAACAAGTTCAAATTAAAAACTGAGAAAACACACCGGGTTTACCTGAGTGAAGTTGAGCTTGAAAAGTTCGAAAACGTTGATGTCAATCCTGGCACCAGAATGGAACTCCATAGGGACATGTTTGTTTTCGCATCCTATGCTGGCGGTTTGAGGGTGTCAGATGTACTTCAACTTATATGGGCCAACTTCGATGGGGAAAATATCCATGTTTCAGTAAAAAAGACAAAGGCTCAGCTTTCTTTTTTACTACCTGACAAAGCAGTTGAAATTATTGAAAAATACCGTCAGGGAAAATCTAATCCAACAGATTATATTTTTCCTATGTTGAGCAATGATTTAGTGCGGGATGATATTATTGTTATGGATAATGAAATCTCCACTGCCACGGCTTATATCAACAAGAATCTCAATACCCTTGCCACAAAAGCGGAACTATCAAAACATATAAGTTTTCACATCAGCCGTCACACCTGGGCAACCCGAGCTCTTACAAAAGGCATTAGCATTGATAAAGTTTCAAAAATTCTTGGTCATGCAGATATTTCAGAAACTCAGATCTATGCAAAAATCATAAATGAAGAACTCAATAAAGCAATGAGGGTATTCAACGAAAAGAAACCAGAGCCGGAAGCATTAATTCCAAAGGAATCTGCTCAATAATCCTTGCTATAATAGCATAATCTAAATCTTGTTAATAATCAAATTTATTAACATTGTAAGTTGCGTTATGCTTTTTTCTTAACAATCTCAAGTTGATATCTTTTTATGGCTGTCTTTGTTTTACTTTCAAATTCTTCTCATTACTTTTACTTGACTGATTCTAATTTTTTAATAGGAATATAAAATCTTATTTTTCAGTTGTTTTAAAGTTTGGAAAGTCTCAAACCGTCAACAATTCAATTCATTATTTGTAATGCAACTTTGCGATCAACATTTTCACCCGATGCAACTGAAATGCCATGATCATAGATACAACCACTTTCAAACTGGTTTTCTTCCAGGAATACAAAACGCTCCACCCGGAACAAGATAATGGTTCAGGATTTGAAGTTATTATTGAAGGTGAATTCTCAATGAATACTTATTGTCAATTACTTTTCAATAAGATTTTTAATATAAAGGCGTCTAAAATAGCAGACTTCCTCGATTATCAATGTCACCTTTTCAAAAAGCCAATTCTTTGGCTTAATTCTCTCGAGAAGCTTGTTAACTCAAATGATATTCAGTTTGAAGGTAAACGTCTTGATTCCAGGTACATTAAACTTATTTCTCAATTTGATATTAAGAGACATTCCCTTCAGACTATTATGGATGATGATTCTAATCCAAAGCGGTCACGTAAAAAACTTAATGGTTATACGGATGAGAAAGAATACAGTTTTACTGTTGTTATAGATCAGCTTGAGAAATATAACATTTTAGAAGAAAAGATTTCCTATCTTCAGGATCAGATTACTGATTATCAGCAAAATCCTCCTGTTTTTGTATCAACTATAGTTAAGCCCTTTGATACGCAATGTGAATTAGAAATTGTTAGGCTTGAAAGACAAGAAAAACTCTTACTGCAGTTGCAAGAGAAAAAAGCAAAATTGGTACCTGAGATCATTCCTTTTCAGAAAATAAGAATCACTACAAATCTCAATGTATTTGTCAATGTGTTTTTTCAGTTGATGAATAATCATAATGCAGGAGGGAAGCCTGTAATAGAGGCAACTATTGCCCAGATAGCAGCTCTTATTAGTCGGCATTTTCTTGATAAGGATGGACATGACATTTCAGCGTCAACGGTTGCAACAATTCTTGACCCGAACAAACATGAAAAGCGTCCAAAAGGGAATAAACGCATCCAATTAGACGAATATGCTGATTAAAAGTCAAATTATTATAATCAAAAACGGTCAGATCTGACCATTCTGACCGTTTTCAATTTGACAATGAAAACATATTTTCCAATATATTGCTTGTATATTATTGTATTTCAATATACTATTCATTGTTAATGCAATAGCGAATCAACGCAGATTCAATTGCTTCTCTTGATCCTGCTTAATATTTCAACCAAATAACAATAAGGCCAGACTGCAATTTTGAACTTTTCGAAAATCACATCATTGATAATCAGATTCCTAACTATTAAAATAGTCAGACCTGACCATTTTTAGACCATCTGACTTTTTATTTCTATATTCTTTTGCCTCCTAAACTTTTTAAACCAAAAGCTATGGAAGCAATCTTCATGACACCCGAGCAGTACCAGAAACTACTGGACAAAATCGAAGAAATCAACCTTCGCCTGCAGCCCTCATCAAAAAGTATTAAGGATATGATCATCGACAACGATGATTTCATCTCCATTATGAAAATTGCCAGCCGCACAGCACAACGATGGCGCGATGAAGGCAAAATTTCATTTTCACAGGTAGGAGCCAAGATTTATTACTCCCAGACTGATATTGAAATGTTTCTAAAAAAACATTACAACAATGCTTTTGCAAGTAAAAGTACTGCCCGCTTAAATATCAGGTCAGTTCAGAAGTCTGGTAACAAATGATCTTCTTCATTTAACCATTTGATGGTATCGATCTATAACCACCGACACAGTGAGCCCATTGGCTTTCTGACGGCTGGTTTAGTTGCTCTTGAAACATCACTTTGTCCAAATTTTTAACTTCACTTCCGAAACCCGAAATCGTAAATCTGCAATCCTATGCTCCTCTCCATATTCCAGAATTTCACAACCATCACCGAGAATAAATCTTTTGAAGACATTCTCGCCGACATTAAGACCGGTAAATATCGCGGACCGGTTAACTACATCCGCAAGTGCCTCCAGGAAAACAAACTCGAATCATACGAGAAAGCAAAGAAAGGGCTTATGGCTTTTACTCCAAGCGGACAATTCGAAGGAGGCAGGAACCAGGATGCCCTGAAAAAGTATTCCGGTATAATTGTTCTTGACTTCGATAAACTCAGTCCTGAACAATTAAAATCCTGTCGAGGATCGTCCATGGACGATCCTTTCACACTCGCTTTATTCACAAGTCCTTCAGGCAATGGCCTCAAAGTCTTTGTTAAAACCCAGGCAATACCTGCTACCCATAAAGAAACATTCCTGATGATTCAGGATTATTATGAAAAGTTAACTGGTTTGCCTATCGACAAATCAGGCAAGGACTTCACCCGCCTCTGCTTCATGTCTTTCGATCCTGATGCCTATCACAATCCCAACTCCCAGGTTTTTACAAGCCATCAACCAAGCACGAACCTGAACAGAGTGTCACCCCTTCTCCCACTAAATCAAGAATACCTATTCCCTTCTCCAGGAAAAGCAAAAAGTCCTATTCCCTTCTCTTTTCAGGAGAAGGTGCCGAAGGCGGATGAGGTCGAGAAGGTGCCCGAAGGGCGGATGAGGTCGGAGAAGGTGCCGGGGGATGAGGTCCTCGCTAAATACCACTCCGCCATCAAACTCACCGAACAAAAAGAATCCTTTATCACCGGCAACCGCAACAATTTTGTCCATCAACTTGCCTGTAACCTCAATCGAAAAGGTGTCCCGTTCGCTGTCGCTCTCGGCTATATCTTGGCAGATTACAATTACGATGATAAAGAAGTAATGGCCGCTGTAAACAGCGCCTATAAAAACACCTCTGAACACGGTAAAATCGTGGAGTTTAAGTCACCCCTTCTCCCGCCGGAGAAGGGGCCGGGGGATGAGGTTAAAACTCTTGAGGAAGATGTCGAAGAACCACCCCGCAAGCGCATCCCCCTTATCGACAAAGTCGAAAACTTCCTTCTCAACAAATACCGCTTTCGTTACAATACCATTACCGGTCGCCTCGAATATCGTTTAATAACAAAAAGAATCTGGTCTCCAATGAACGACTACATCGAAAACTCCATGCTGCGCGAACTTCTTAAAGGCAAAGTTAAATCCAATATCTCAGCTTTACGTAATTTGCTTTATTCCGATTTCTGTGAGCTTTTCAATCCCTTCGAAACATATTTTAACAACCTTTCTCCCTGGGACGAACAAACCGATCACATCGCTCTGCTTGCCGACACCATCACCACCACGCAGCAGGATCTTTGGCACACTTGCTTCAAGAAATGGATTGTCGCTATGGTTGGTTGTGTGATGGACGAAAATACCATCAACCAAACTGTCATTGTTTTTTCCGGCAAGCAGGGCGTAGGTAAAACCACCTGGATGGAAAAGCTGGTGCCAAAAGAACTCAAGCAGTACCTTTTCTCCGGCACCATCAACCCAAACAATAAAGATACTCTTGTTCACCTGGCTGAATGCATGCTCATCAACCTCGATGAACTCGAAAACCTGAACCGGACCGAGATTGGTAGCCTTAAAGAGCTGATCACCAAAACCCACATCCGCATCCGCCGGGCTTATGGCCACAACAACGAAACGCTTCCACGTTGTGCCAGCTTTGCAGGGAGCGTCAATACCGCCCAATTTCTTAACGATTCAACCGGCTCCCGCCGATTCCTCAGTTTTGAAGTAAACGAGATAAAGTATGACCACATTGTCGCACTTGCCGACGTTTATTCCCAGGCAATATATCTTTTCAAAAACGGCTTCCGCTTTTGGTTCGACCGGGATGAAATTGCACTTATAAATACCAATAACGAGCAGTACCAGCTTCGATCACCTGAAGAAGAATTGCTTCTTACCTGGTTTGAGGTATGCACCAAAGAGGAAGCAAACGCTTTCCTTAATGCCTCTCAGATAGCTGCCAAATTAGCCGACAAGGCTAAGATCAACATAACAGATGCGACTGTTAATAAATTAGGTAAAGCATTAAACAAGCATAAGTACTTCCGTATCCGTAGCAATGGAAAGCTTACCTATGCTGTGCGTGAACTTTCCTGGGAACAGGTCGATGCCCGGAACAAAGTATCTGAAGAAAACATTCCCCCGGAAGATAATTTGCCATCCACACCACAACCCGTGAAACCAATGCAAATTCAAAGCGATCTGCCTTTTCTGAATGAAAAAAGCAATTGAAATTTTAATGTCTCTTTTTTGCTCTTATTTATTCGATTTAATTCAGTGTAGGCAGTGTAGGCAAAATCAGGATAAAAAAAATAAATATTTTCAGAAAAAACCTCTGTAACCATTATCTGACAAGGCTTACAGAGCGAAAAAATAAGTTGCAATAATTCCAATGCTTCTTCCTTCGCAATCCCTTTACCATCTAAGGGCACAGCGAATAATTCTATAAATATGAAAAATCTTTTACCCAAAAGTGCCTACACTGCCTGCACTGAGTAAAAGAATCACTTTCACTGCCAAACAATGCTACCACCTTAAAAGTAAGAGAATCATTTAGCTTGTTGTTTAATATGGGCATATTTACTCCATATTTTCCGCTTTTCTACCTTTATTACCACTCAGATTTCATACATTTGACAAAACATTACAAGAATTAATTTTTTGAGATCTTTTTATCATGGCACTACCAATCAACATATCAGAACTCATTCACGGCAAAGTTGTGGAATGGGAACGACTGGAATTTAAAGCCGGTTGGAACCCTGAGGATGTACTGCATAGTATTTGCGCCTTTGCTAATGATTTCAATAATTGGGGTGGTGGGTATATCTTTATTGGTATTGAAGAAGCTAATGGCAAACCAGTTCTGCCACCCAGGGGACTCGATGAAGTACAGGCAGATGCTATTCAAAAAAAACTGAGAGAGTTGTCACGGAAGATTGATCCATATTATTTTCCTGTAGTGCAACCCGAAATATTCGAGGGCGAATTAATTTTAATAGTTTGGGTTCCTTCAGGCGATAGGAGGCCATATTCCGCACATGTTTCATTAGCTGAAAAAAAGTCTGAGCGGGCCTATTTTATACGCGAGAACTCATCTTCGGTTCCGGCACGTGATGTTAAACTCAAAGAATTGCTCAGGCAATCGTCATATCTGCCCTTCGACGAATGTAATAATACCGCAGCTACTCTGGCCGACCTGGATTTAGGTTTGATACGAACTCATCTTCAAAAAACAGGAAGTCGTCTTTTTGACGAAAGTGCCCTAATGCCATTCCCTGATTTATGTCGCAATTTAAAAATTGCTAATGGCCCCGCCGAAAACCTTCGTCCTTTAAATCTTGCCTTGCTTTTATTCTCTCCGGAACCTGAAAAGTGGTTCCCTGGAACTCAAATTGATCTTGTTATACACAATCCTTTCAAACCAAAGGAATATGAAGAGCAAATCTTTACAGGCCCTATTCAATTTCAGCTTACTTCTGCCCTCAATGTGATCAAAGAAAAAGTGGTCAGGCAAAAAGTGGTTAAAATTGAAGGACAGGCTGAATCACTCAAAATATCTAATTTCCCTTTCGAAGCAATTGAAGAAGCACTTGCCAATGCAATCTTTCATAAGGATTACGGGCATCATAAACCTGTTGAAGTGCAGGTTTGGCCAAATCAGGAAATTACAATCCTAAGTTTTCCAGGCCCGCTGCCTCCAATCAGCAATACTGATCTGCAAAAAGATCGGATTATTGCCCGTGATTACCGCAATCGCCGCCTGGGCGATTTTCTAAAAGAGCTGCATCTCACCGAAGGTAGGGCTACGGGTATTCCGCTTATTCATCAAAGTTTGAAGTTAAATGGCTCGCCTGATGTCGATTTTTACACCGACGAGCAGCGAACCGTATTTTTAGTTACATTCAAAATTCATAAATCATTTGAAAATGAACCTTTAAGTATTCCTTCCAATACACTTTCTATTGACAATATGGATGATCTTGTTGGCTTCATCAATCAGATAGGAAATCAGGCAATCAGTTTGTCAGGAATCCCAGAAAGTGACCTAGTAAGTGCACAAGTAAGTGCACAAGTAAATGCACAAGTAAGTGCACAAGTAAGTGTGCAAGTAAGTGCACACGTAAATAGTGTTTTAAGTGCTATTGGAATCAGTACTGAAAAAACACGAAAAATTCTTGAAAGCATCAAGATGCTGCCTTTAGCCAGCCAATCTATTCTATCACATCTGGGGCTTTCAAATCATTATAAAAACTATGATGCTTATATTTCCCCTTTATTAAAATTGGGATTTTTAACATATACATCGCCCGATAACAAAAAAGCAAGGAATCAACAATATAAAATTACGCTGCATGGGCTAATACTTTTGAAAACCCTTGAAGTAGGTGATGAATCAAAATAGGTGATGGCAATTATTCGTGATGCCATGGCATCCAATGGTAATCCGCCTCCGGTTTTTTTCACTGATGAGGATCAGGTCTTATTTATGGTCACTCTTCCCTGCCATCCTGAGTTGAAAGTAACTAAGTCAGAGACTAAGATGGAACCTAAGTCAACGAATAAGTTAACTCGTAATGATATAGATTTTGTTTTTGCAGAAGGTTTTGATTTTCAATTAGTAAGCAATTTGTTGAATAATAATATTTCAGAGTTAACCAACTACATAAGAGTGCAAATAATTAAGTCAGGGACTAAGACAGGTACTAAGATAGGTACTATGAAGGGGGCTAAGATAGAGCATACAATTGAGTCCAATAGAGGGACAAAACTAATTAAGATAATAGACTTGCTGGGAGAAGGAATAAAAACAAGGCAAGAGCTTCTTCAGGGAATTGGTTTGGCTAATAAGACTGCGAATTACAACAATTATATCAAACCATTTATGGATATTGGAATGATTGAATGGA
>JBBRYZ010000175.1:0-7688 GCA_038237165.1 Bacteroidales bacterium
TAGGTTCAACAATACAGGGAAGCATTCAACAATTTAAGGGGAAGGAGCAAAGCGGATTAGAAATACAGCAGCTGAAAAGTGGATTTTCTTATGCAGATACAGGAGTAAACTTAAATCAGTTTGTGCTGAAAACGCCATATTCAACTATTGACGGCAATTTTAAGGTTAAATACAAATCCATAGAAGATATCAGTAAAAATCCTGGACAGTTAGGTTTTGATATTAACACAAAGCAGATACTGATCAGCAGCAAGGATATGCTTCATTTCTCAAAAATGGCGGGCAACAACCAGGAAATTAAAAACCTGATGGCAAACGACATTTACATCGAAGGCAAAGCGGCTGGAAGAGTTGCCGATTTGACTATCGAAAAGCTGAAACTAAAAACCAGGGATATCATATTTTTTGCTTCTGGAAAAATGGCCGGTCTCCCCGATCCGGATCATTTGCAGGCAGCAATCAACCTCCACGAATTCAGCGGAACTGTAAAAAACCTATCCGCACTTTTACCTGATGGCAGCGTCCCTCCTACTATCGCGGCAAATGAAAGCTTTAATTTTAACGGAAAGCTTGATGATAACAAAGGAGCTTACACGTTCGACCTGGCCATGATGAGCAGTTCCGGAAATATGACAGTGGACGGCAAAGTAATCCAGTTGAAAAGTGCCGAAAAATTATCTTATGATGTTCATGCAAAGACAGATGGACTTAGACTCGACAAAATACTGATGGATACTTTATACGGCAATACCTTATTTGATATTCGTGCAAACGGGAAAGGAATCAGCCCCGAAACAGCAGATGCTAAGGTTGGAGCAAGTATTCCTGAAATCTATTATAAAGGATACAATTATAAAAGCATTGATTTAAACGCGGTAATATCGGCATCTTTGATTGATGCCAACTTAACCATCCGCGACAGCGCCTGCAATACCGAACTTGTTGCCAGGTATTCGCTTGACAGTCTGCATCCTTTGCTTCAGGCAACTGCGGATATTAAAAAAATTGATCTTCGACGGCTCAGGTTTACAACTGATTCGCTGCAATTGAAGGCAGTTGTGACGGCAGATTTAACGAACGCGAATGCAAAACACATAAACGGAACTGTTCTTATCCCAAATTTGGTGATGACTTATGGCAAACATGCCTATCCTTTTGATACGATAAGTCTGAATGCCGTTAATATTGATTCTTCTCAGATGATTTCCTTCCGCTCACCTTTCCTTGATATGGATCTGGACGGAGCGTATGAGCTGGATGTGATGCCAGAAGTGGCCCAAAACCTGCTTATCGATTACATCAGAGTCAAGCCACCAATTCAAACAAGCATCGAACCTGCATATGCAGAGATTAAAGGTGAACTTCGCTATAATCCCGTATTTCAGGCTTTTGTGCCCGGATTAACATCGATGGAAAACATGAAATTTACGGGCGATATGGACACCCGAAAAAAAGAACTGAATATTGACATTGATGTCCCGAAGGTTGTCTATTCCGACTATACGGTCGGTAATACTTCTTTTATATTTAAGACAATCCGTGATACACTCAATTACAAATTGAGTACAGCCGGAGTACAAAGCCCTTCTTTCAGGCTCAACCGTTCCATTATCAGTGGAAATGCCAAAGCCGGAATCGTAAACTGGAACATCAAATTACACAATAAACCCGACAAACTTCAATATGATCTTACCGGCCAGATATCCAATGATATTGGAAAAACTGTTTTACAATTTGCAGAAAACCAACTAATAAATTTTAATAAATGGACAGCAAATGCGGATAACAGAACAGAATACAGCAAAGAGAGAATGTATTCGAACCTTGAAATATCGTCGGGATCAAAGAAATTAATCTTGCAAAGCCGGGATTCGGAAAATGGATTACCAACGAATTTAAAACTAATTGATTTCCCCATAAGCACCATTACTAAAATGATTGGTTCAGATTCTACGCTGGCGGAAGGCATTATAAACGGGGAAGCCAGCCTGATCACTATGAATCCACTTAGGTTCTCGGCCAATTTTAAAGTCGATAGCCTCACTGCCATGTCGGTTAAATTGGGAACTCTGGATGCTAAAGTAAGCAATGAACCGGGAACCGGGTACAAAGGCGAAATTAACCTGAATGGGGCTGAAAATGAGTTAGATATCAATGCTTCTTATTCAGAGCAAGGAGTGATTAATGGCAAGCTGGACATCACAAAATTTAATGTTCAGGCTTTGAATCCTTTCCTGAAATCCATAATCCGTGGAATTCAGGGATCTGCTGATGGAAATGTAGCAATTACAGGTAGTATCGAAAAACCTGTGCTTAACGGCGCATTGAATATCCATAATATCCAGGGCAGCTATCGCGAGTACAATACTTTCTTCAAAATTCCCGAAGAAAAAATACTTTTTAACAGCAACGGCATTGCACTTAACAATTTAACAATCAACGACAGCCTTGGTAATACAGCAAATGTAAACGGTCTTATTCACACAACCGACTACCGGAATTACAATTATGATCTGAAAATAAAAACAGATCATTTCATGGCAATGAATGCAAAAACCTATCCTGAACAGGAAATTTACGGCCCGGCATTTATTACTTCCAACCTCAATATTACTAGTGTCGGAAATATGTTAATGGTTGCGGGCAATGTTAAAGTTGACGACAAATCGGTAATGAATATCGAGATGAACAATATGGATACTACGGTTGCAAACAATTCCGGAATTATTGTTTACGTTAATTCCCTGCAATCGGCAGACAGTGTTATATTCAAATCTGTTAAAACGGAGCTATCGAAAAGTGCTGTTAAGTCCCAGATGGGATTAGCGATTAACCTCGAAATGACCAAAACATCCAAACTCAATATTTATCTGGATAAATCAGGAGGCGATTTTATGAAAGTAGCCGGAGACGCAAACTTAACCGTCAACCAATCGCCCGGAGGTGAGATGATAATGCAGGGAAAATTTACCATCGACAACGGAGAATACCAAATGACCATCAGCCAGGTTATTAAACGGAAATTTGAGGTTCAGAAAGGGAGTTCTCTATCATGGAACGGATCGCCAACGGATGCTGATATTGATTTATCCGCCCTGTATAATGTGCAAACCACTGCCGAATCCATTTTAGCAGGTTCACAAGTTGAGAATAAAGGAGCTTCAAAACAAAGACTGCCATTTGAAGTATACCTCTTCCTGAAGAACAAACTGATGCAACCTGCTATTAGCTTTAAGCTTGATATGCCGGCTAAAGATCAGAATGCCTTTGATGGAGTAATTTATTCAAGGATAAAACAAATTAACCTGAATGAATCGGAACTCAATAAACAGGTTATGGGTTTACTGTTGTTTAACCACTTTGTTCCTGCCGATCCATTGACACCCGTTTCCGGATCAACAGCACTATTCGACTACGAGACGGCCGCACGCAGCACTGCCGGAAGCATAATTTCATCACAACTGAACTCACTGATTGCATCAAAGATTAAAAGTGTTAATCTTGACTTTGTAGTGGATTCGAAAGCGGATTATACTACTGGCGCTAAAACAAATGCAACAGACCTTACTGTTAATGTGAGCAAATCACTTTTTAACGAACGTACAACGGTTTCGGTTGGCAGTACATTTGCGCTGGAAGGATCGGATCAGCACAGGCAAAGCACTTCGGGACTTGCCGGTAATTTTATTGTGGAATATAAATTAACCGCCGACGGACGCTACCGGGCTAAGGTGTATCGGAGAGACCAGTACGAAACGGACAATTCAGGGCAGGTTGTACAAACAGGCGTTAGTTTTGTTGTGTTTTTCGATTTCAACAAATACCGCGATATTTTTAAAAAGACCAAAGAAACGGGCATAAAATGATAAAAACCAGGCAAAAAGGTTCAGGCTTCGTAAAGCTGTTCGCTGCATCCATACTTCTGATGCTGGTTTCGTCGTGCAATATTTACCGGTACGTTCCACCGGATGATCATCTTTTTGCCGGCTCTAAAATTAAATTTGATAAAAGGCCAAAAAATGAAAGCGAGATAAAAACTGTGCTTTTGTCGAAGATCTGGCCGATTCCGAATAAAAGAATCATCGGAATTCCTTTTTCGCTCATAAGTTACAGCATCAGCAAACCGCGAACGGGGAAAGGAATAAACAATTTGCTACACAATAAAATAGGTTCTCCCCCTGTGCTTTTGAGCCAGGCAAATCCTGCTGATATGAGACGCAGGATGGTTTCGCAGTTGAAAGATCTGGGATATCTTAAGGCTGAAGTCCGCGACAGCATTTTGATTCATAAACGAAAAGGGTTCATAGAATTCAGGATAGCAACGGGTATGATGTACACGATCGATAGCCTTATTTACCTGGCCGACAGCAGTAAATTATCAAAAGCAATTGCGGTTTCTACGGCGCAGACACTTCTTAAAAGAGGAGAACCTTTCACCCTCGAGCTTGTAAAAACCGAACGCGAACGCATTGATCTTGAATTGAGGAATGTAGGTTACTTCTATTTTGTTCCTGATTTTCTGGTACTTGCTGCCGACACAAACCATAATAACCGGGTTTATGTTAGCATAGTGGTAAAGCCTGACGTTCCGGATGCTGCCAGGAAAGCATACACCATCAACAACTTTACAATTTATTCAGATTACAGCTCCGACCAGGATTCCATTCTTCGCACCTTACCAGCAAGGCAGGATGAAGGATTTAAACATGTGGATCCTCTAATCCGGTTTAAACCTGTGCTTTTCAGGGAGAACATAGCGATGAAAGAAGGCGATTTGTACCGCTATAACAACTACAGAACTACCGTTCAGCGGTTGGTGAACCTGAATAATTTTAAGTTTATAAATTCATCTTTCACCCCTGTTGATTCCACCGGCAAACCATCGCTTGATGCTTCAATATTCCTCACTCCCTATACCCGTCGGTCTCTTCAGGCCGAAATAGGTGCATATTCCAAATCGAATAATTATGCCGGTTCCGAAATCGAACTAAAAACTACCAACCGAAACTTACTTCATACAGGTGATCATTTTGAACTGAATGTGTCGGCAGGTTTTGAATTTATGGTCCGCAACAAGGGCAATAAATATTTTTCGAATCGAAATTTAGCCAGTTCGGTTAATTTCTATACACCTCATTTCTACCTGCCTTTCCGAACACGGAGGAATGATTCGGAATTTATTCCCCTGAACAAAATCTCTGCCTCTGCCGAGTACCTTCGTAAACCAAAGCTTTATACCATGCGGTCGTTGCGGCTTTCGTACGGTTACGTCTGGAAAAGCGGCAGATACTTTGACCACTCATTCGATCCTTTGGTTATTAATTTAGTGAATCCCACCAATATTACATCCGAATACTACAGCACACTTGCCGCTGACCCAACTCTTGCCAAATCATTTGAAAAACAGTTTATTGTTGGTGGCGAGTACACTCTTAACTTCAACAACTTGAATTCGGGATCAACATTAATCCGCTTTTATAACAGTTTTGCAATCAATGTTTCGGGAAACTTACTGAGTCTCTTTTACATGAAATCGGCAGGTAATGAAAGCCAGAATAATTTATTCGGAATTCCCTATGCACAATATCTTATGTCGAGCAATGATTTCAGAGTTTATGTAAAGCCCGATAAAAGAAATACCTGGGTTAACCGCCTGTTTGTAGGTTACGGATATGCATACGGGAACAGTGAAATAATGCCTTATATAAAACAGTTTTTTATAGGAGGAAGCAACAGCCTGCGTGCATTCCGCAACGGAACACTGGGCCCGGGAAGTTATACCGATTCATTAATCAGAACGCAGGCGGTGCAGGCAGGGGAAATAAAATTTGAATGCAACACCGAATACAGGTACAAGCTGATGAAATACCTCAGCCCGGCAGTGTTTGCCGATGCGGGCAATATCTGGTACCGAAACACACAGCCCAATATGCCGGGCAGCGGGTTTTCGCGCAACTGGTTTAAGGAGCTGGCGGTTGATGCAGGAGTTGGCTTACGGATTGACGCATCAATTCTGGTGTTTCGTCTCGATATTGCCATACCCTTACGAATTCCTTCGCTCCCCGACGGACAGCGGTGGGTTGCCAAGGATATTAACGTTGGCGATAAGCAATGGCGCAAGGATAATATAGTTTGGAATATCGCGTTTGGATATCCGTTTTAATGTTTTAAAAGGATTGTTGATATCTGATTTTATTGCATGCATTTGAGGTGAAATTGTATAAGCGTTATCAGGCATATCTGTACAATTTGAATGAATTTGAATGAATTTGAATGATTAATTCCTGTTTATAAACTAAATTTATACAATCGATTAACAATATACATTTGTTAGTAAAACTTAACATAAAGCAAAATGAATAATCTGAGAATCCTGACAACTTGCATGCTTATTTTTTGTTTTCAATTGATTTCATGTCAGAAAGAATCCTACCCTCCTACTGATATAGAAATATTAGGCAAAATAGTAAAGCCTGAATTTAACGATGAATATATTTACCCAATCCTACCAGGAACACCCGAATGGGCAGCACTTGAAAGTCATGATGAAATGTTGGAAGCTGTTAAAATTCCGGATGCGATATTGCAAAAAATAAGTACCTGGGGCTTGATTGAAAGCTGCTTTAAATATCCTCTCAGAGGAGATAATATGGCTATGAATTGCCCATCGGATTGGGTTAACGGGCTTTCCAAAAGTAATGGTGGTCTAAATGAATTGTTCTCAAGGCCTGATGTTTCAAAAATACTTTTATACAATTACCGGTATTTAGATTTTAATAAGGTTCCGGATTTGTATGATTGGCGATACATTGAGTTAATGATTGGATGTGATGCGTTTGTTTCGAAGCTTAATGAGAGACAGCTTTTATACCTGGTAACGGTTGCAATTAAAAAGTCGCAGGAACAAAGAGATTATTCTAACTCTAGCTTTCCACCCAACTCCCTTTATATAATGGGCAATGCTATGACACACGCTGGTTACAAACCTTTTATTGATTATTGCATTTCACAAAAGACTCTTATTGAGGGTAAATTTACTTATTGGGCAATGAGTAATGATTTAATGAAAATTGAAGAATATGCGAAAGGATTTATCCGCAATTAAACCAAGGTCCGGAAATTTATATTGATGATGTAACCGGGAAAAGAATAATTTTTTTAAGCTCTGGCTGAAAGAAATCATTATACATAGTCAGATTTTATATTTATTAACTTAAATGCAAAAAGGCCACCCTCAGGCAGCCTTTTCACTTTTATTCAGTAGTTATTCTTAGCTGATTCTTTCGCTCAGTGGCAATCCATATTCTTCAACCATGCGTATATCGAGTTTTTCGAGTGCATCCAGAATTGGATTATAGATGCCGGGAAGTACAGGGCGGAAAACACCTTTAACAGTGATTTGTCCGGCAAGGATCATTTCAACAGCTATGGCAGCAGGCAAAGCAACGGTACGTGCAACAGAAGTATCAGTTGCAGGAGTTCCGAAGTCGAGCATGCGTGAGCGGATCACTTCCTGTTTGCCATCAGGATACGTTGCAAGGAATGTGTGCTGCATGGCAACCATATCGCGCTCGTTCTGTCCAAGTTCCATTTTTGCAATCATCAGGTCGCTGGTAACTTCGAAAGGCGAATCTTCGGAACGTCGGAGCGGTTCGTTGCTGAATAGTCCGAGCCATTCCATAGCTCCA
>JBBRYZ010000176.1:0-7579 GCA_038237165.1 Bacteroidales bacterium
AGCCTGCAGCTGTCGTAAGCACAAAGAGGTATTTCGCCGCAAGGGTTGGTCGAAAGTGTCTTAAAACCGAGATCAGCATAGCAGTCGGGCACGGATTCGCGTATGATGGTATCCCAGAACAGAATTCCGGGTTCGGCAGATTTCCATGCGTTATGAATAATCTTATCCCACAGACCGCGGGCATTGATTTCCTGAATTTTTGAAGGGTTAGCTGATTCGATCGGATATTGCTGATTGTACTTACCGTTGTTTTTTACAGCCTGCATAAAACCATCGTCAATCCGTACCGATACATTGGCGCCGGTAACTTTGCCCTGCTCCATTTTTGCATCAATAAAACTCTCGCTATCAGGATGTTTGATGGATATGGACAACATCAAGGCTCCGCGGCGGCCATCCTGGGCTACTTCGCGGGTTGAGTTGCTGAAACGTTCCATAAACGGAACAATTCCTGTTGATGTGAGGGCGCTGTTTAAAACCCTGCTACCCGAAGGCCTGATGTGCGAAAGATCGTGACCGACACCACCGCGGCGTTTCATAAGCTGAACCTGCTCCTGATCTACTTTCATGATGCCACCGTACGAATCCTGATTGCCATCGCTGCCGATTACAAAACAATTGGACAGGGATGAGACCTGGAAATTATTTCCTATACCTGCCATCGGGCTTCCCTGGGGAACGATATAGCGGAAATTACGGAAAAGCTCAAAAAGCTGTTCCTCGCTCATAGGATTAGGGTATTTTTTTTCGATGCGGGCAACCTCGGAGGCCAGCCGGTGATGCATATCATCGGGAGTTTGCTCATAGATATTGCCATCGCTGTCCTTAAGTGCATATTTGTTCATCCAAACACTGGCAGCAAGTTTGTCGCCTTCGAAATATTCGGTGGCGGTTTTCAAAACTTCCTCGTGGTTGTAGGCTTTCATTACTTTAGTAACCTGTTTTTCAATAATTTGTTCAAAAATCTGTTGATTCATTAAGGGCGTTTCAGTTTCCGGAACGCTTGCAATTTCTGGTTCGGGAACCGTTACAGCTTTTTCGGGCTGATCGATTTCAGGCCGCTGGCGCTTTTCGAGTACTTTACCATAAAAATCGTTTTTTACACCTTCTTCAACTGAAGAATCGATCTGTGAAAAAAGATTAACATCCATTTTGCTATGCGTTCACTGTTAATAATAAAAAGAATATCCTGAAAGCCAATAGTATTAGCCTATTTTGCCGACTGAAATCAGGATTTACAAATTTACATTAAGCTTAACGAATTAATCAAATGCAGTTATTAACAAATTCACTGTTAGGAAGTGCTATCTATCTGCTTGCGTGGCGTTTAAACCCTTAATAAGTAACGAAACCCTTATGAATAAAGGGTTTCAGAATGCCTGTAAATAAAGGGATGTAAGAATAGGGAAATTAATATGGAAATGCAAGGCAAATTGGCAGCAATTATTTATAGTGATAATCTGAAAGGTTTGAGCAGGAATGTCAAAATAATTAGTGACTTTATTATTTCCTTAACTATCATGATTCCAGATAAGTTTTGTGCCGAAGCCAAGGCGATTGTGAGTCATTTTAATAAAATCGGGCTGTATGCTCCACAGAATAAGCTTTTTAAATGTTGCTACAGGAAATTTCCTCAGATAAGCGCTGAGAGCTATTTCATAAAGATCGCCTTCCAACAGTGCTGACATGCCTGTGAACTGTATGCCCTGGATTTTCCCGATCATTGTTGTTTCGAGAGCGATGGCGCCAGCTACCTTGGGTTGAGCTACTAATTCATCCGCGTGGCGGGTTCCATAGTCGGAAGTAAACACAAACATATTCAACTCATCGAGGTACACATAAAAACAGGTACTGGTATAAGGAATATTGTTTGCCGAGGTGGCCAGTGTAAAAATATGGTGTTTATGAATAAAATCGGTTATTCTTTTTTCGGGGAGCTCTGTCATGCTTCAGGTTTGCGATTGTGTTGTTATTTGTTTTTTATCAGCTTTTAATGATCCTCTTTAATGCGATTATTATCCATGTGAATCTAAATATTTTTTTAACTGTGCCAAATTTCAGGTTAAGAACGATTTTAAATGCAAAATATCCGCCGATTGTAAATGCAACGGCTATAATCAATGAGTATTTCCGTTTAATGTTTATAGATTTGTAATTACCCCGCCTCCAAGCCCGACCATGCCGCCAAATATTCCGGCTGACAGGCCTGTCAAAACCAATAAAAGAAGTTTCTGTAGGTTCATGATTTCTACATTAAAGTTGAAAATGGTTTTTAAATCGGGCAAGCAGCAGCCTGAAAAATCAAATAGCAGACGCGGTGAATAAAGATTGCACAATTAAAAATCAAGACTCAATGAAAGATAGAAAATACGTGGCATAACCACCTGGTCTTCGACGCCCCAGGCCCAGTCGGCACGCATGAAGTAACCGAATAATGTGCTGCGTAACCCGAAACCGTAACCTGCTATCAGCGGATCTTTTTGTACCTTAACAGTGATATCGAGGGGTTTACTGTGGAATGTCTTGGTATAGTATGTATTTTCTTCGGTAAGCGGATTAAGTCCTTGCCAGGCTGAACCAATATCTGTAAATCCTACCACCTGAAAATTGTTCAGAAATTCGGATCTCAGCGGTTTATTGAAGATATACTTGAAAACAGGCAACCGTAATTCCGAGCTGAATAATGCAAAGGTATTGCCACTGCGTACATTTTGTTTAAACCCACGCATACTGGTAGCCAGAGTTTGAAAAGCATAATTCTGCTGATCGTAAATCTGATATTCGTTGTTAAATGATGGATTGAGCCAGTTATCCACGCCTCCCATGTAATAAAGTAGCTTATTCCTGCCGAATGATGTCCCGCCTGCAAGCCGGTTTGCCCAGATAAAGGAACGGTGAATACGGGTATAATTACGGATATCGAATCCGGCTGTGATCATATTCACGGATGTTTTATTAGCAAGCTGGTAATATTCGCTAAAAAATTTGAACCTTAAACCCAGTAAGAGATTAGTGCCTAATTCGCGGGTATTGTCATAAACCAGTTCCCCCTTGGCTATGGCCCACACATTGCCATCCATGTTCATCTTGGCCGAAACATCATCCTGAGCCAGCACATAAGGTTTGTCATATTGTATAGTGGCAGTACCTTTTAAAGCAAGGACTTCGGTAAGTGGATAGGTCAATACATAATGTGCTTCATGAATACGGTGACGCACATATATATAGCTATTGTTGAGAGTATATGTTGCATCAAATCCTGTACGGTGGAAAAATATTTCACGATCGAGGCGATGTTTCAGGTTTGAGAACCCGAAAAGGAACTCATTGTGTACAAGGCTTGCATTAAGCCTAACGCCCCCAATAATCCGGTAGTCCTCGAACAGGTCGGTGGCGCCAACCATAAACAGCGCATTTGTGGGTGAGTTCTGGTAAACCGGTCCCGAATACCCAAGGTATGGCTGGTAGCTAAGGTTGAGGCTCGAAAAATCAAGCTGGCTTACAAGCTGATTTACAGAATACGCCACATTGTAATTCCGCGGCTGGGGAAGCTTTATAATCCCGCCTGCTTCGGGTGGTATAAGCCTGTTCCTGCCGGTTCCGCCTTTTCCCGAAATCTGGTAATTATTAATATCTACACCCAACGTATCCGCTTTTTCAGTAGGAATATCGTTTTCGTAAACGGCTACAAACCGCTTTCGTTTCACTTTAATTTCGGGATTTGCTTTGAGCAGAACTTCTTCTTCTTTTTCCTTATTTGCTTTTGCTTCGAGGTCGAGCATGTATTTGCTTTGCTCGAGGTTTTGCAATGGGGTGATGGTTCCTGCCGGAATATCACCGGTATAAATATGGTACTTGTTGTTTTCAAAAACCAGCTCAGTCGTTTTACCTCCTGTAAAGCTTATATCCTGCGAAAGCACCGAACGTGAATAATTGGTAAGCGGGAAGGTTTTGGTATAATAGCGGTAATGAATGGTTGTATCAACATAAGCAACTGTGCTGTCGAATTTTGCAGCATAACGGTTATACACCCCATTGGCATCGCTGAGGTATGTGAAGTATCCGGGGCTATAGGAAACCGGCTGTATTTCGTTGGCAAGCTTTGTGTTGGTAACCCTTTTGAGCAATGTACTCCCCGAACCCAGGTCATACATAAAAAGGTCGTTGTTTTCCATGCCGTCGTACGAACGGACATTCTCCCTTACGAACCGTATAGTATCATCGGGCCTGTTGGAACTGAAAATGATGCGGTTGCTCTTTGCCAGGAAATGAGGATTCAGGTCATTATAAACATCAAGCATCAGTGGTTCGGCTGCTTTGGCAGCAATATTGAAAAGGTATAAATCCGATTGCCCGCGCTGTACCGCCGACATTACAAACGAGCGACCGTCAGGAGAATAGGAGAAATCCAGAATCTGCTGAAACCCAAAAATATTCTGGCTCTGCCACGTTTTGGTATCCACATCATAGAAATACAGGTATAGCAAGTCTTTGCGCTCCATAATCATTGCTATCACATTTCCGACTGGATGCCATGCCAGCAATGGGTACGAATAATCAACCTTTTCGTCGGTACGGTAGCCTGTGCGGAAAATAGCTTTCTTTTTCCCGGTGGCCATATCCATGGTATAAACCTTGTACCGGCCTTTGTCGTTAACAGAGAAAACCATCTTTTCGCCATCAGGGCTGATATGCATATTGTCGTAAATCCTGTCCTGCTTAACTTTTAAAGAAATTTTCGGGTTATAAGGGGTAAATGCCTGGCTACCGGTAGTATATATTTGTTTATACCAATCGTACCATTCGTTGATCACCTGTTTGAATGAAATGCCTAGTACATAAAGGAATCCGCTTTCGACATTGCGGTTCACCCGTGTCATATAGGCGATGCTGGCCATATTTTCCTCCCCGTATTTCTCGGCAATAAACCGCCAAAGCGAATGCCCTGCCAGCACAGCATCTTCATCGAGCAGATGATTAAATTTCCTGTACTTACCGCTCAGTATTCCGTCTTTTACTTTGTTGTCGAGCTCGGTATCCCAGTTGCGGCTGTAAAAGGAAACCATTCCGTCGATATACCACGCCGGCAGGTTGATGAGAGTGCTATTTTTTACCTGCGAGCCAACGGAGCCGCCATAAATAATATTTTCGACCATTAACCGTGTTATTCCGGCACGTATCTGCCTGTCGAAATGGTTAAGGTCGCCATCGAAATAAAGAAAAACCTTGGTGCCTATTATGTGTGTAATGCCCCCTGTATTATACTGGGAATGAGTTATTAACCCGATATTGCTCTGCTTAAGCTCCGAATAAGTATTATAAACTACAAACTGTGTCTTTTTATCCAGTGTGGTTTCGAGTTTTTTCTCAATTTCGGGGATATATTTCCCTGCATAATCGGCAACGTGCTGGGCAAGTTCCTTCCCGTTGAGGTAATAATATACATCCATGTTGTTAAAACGGAAGTATGTCCAGAGGAAATCGGTGTATTGAACCCTGTTTTTGCCAAAGGTCATTTGCGAACCATTGTAAAACTGCGCGGAAGCCGGCAACGAAAAAGCACACACAATCAGCAAAATACAGGAAACCCTGATGCGTATCATCATCTTATGCACTGAAGGCATTTTCATTTGTTTCCGAAAATTTTTCAACTGGCTAAAGTAACAAAAATCTATGATTGAATGTTTATGTAAATTGATATTAGGTAAAGCGTAACTTTATCGCAGGTTATTTGAGAGTATCCCAGAGATAAAGAAAGTAATCTTTTTTGAAAATTATTTTAGGATTGCAAAGAAAAAACGAAGGGACAATACGATACGAAAAAGGACGAGAGTAGTGTAACGTAGAAAAGAATAATCTTTTTAGCAGGAATAAATTTGAAATGCTGAAATGGTCACAACGAAATTAAATAGTTAAAAACCCTTCGAGTCCAAAGCCTTTTAAAAATTAAACTCTATAAAGGGCCTGCTGAAAAACATAACTATCCCCGTTACATTTGCCCGTAGGGCATTTATATCAATAGAAAAAGGAAGAGGGTTAAATTAATTGCCCATGGGGAATAACGCATCATCGACCGATTATTCTATTGACATGTATCCCCTTGCTTCGGCTACGCTCAGCAACCGGGGGGAAAGCCAAAATTACAAATGCAAGGTTTATATTACAATTCTATATGTTTCCTTGCAATCATTAAAAATATTTGTGCTGGTAATTAATTGATAACCTGCATAATAATACATTCTCAGCGAGCTCTATAGATCCATACGATCACTATTTTTACACCCCAAAACAGAAATTATGACGAATAAAAATATCAGCCGCTTTGTTTTTAACTCATTCGGAGTGAACACCTATATTTTAAAGGACGACACCGGCAAATGCCTGATCATTGATCCTGCCTGCCAGTATGAGAGCGAAGAAAACGAACTACTGGACTTTATTGCTGCTAACCACCTGAAACCTGTGGCAATGGTGAATACGCATTTCCATGTGGATCATATTGTTGGGAATACATTGATCTGCAAAACTTTTCACCTTAAGCCGCAGTGCCATAAAAACTGCAAAATGTTCTGGGAAACTGCAGCAGAATTCGGTGCCGTATTTGGAATTAAACTTGAAAATCTGATTATTCCGACTGATTTCATTGAGGAAGGAGATATCATTAATTTTGGCAAATCGTCCGTTGAGGTTTTATATACTCCCGGTCATGCCGATGGCAGCATCTGCCTGGTAAATCATGCGGAACAATATGTGGTTTCGGGAGATGTTCTTTTTCGCGACAGCATTGGTCGTACCGACTTGCCAACCGGCGATTTCGACACTCTTTATTCGAGCATCACCACAAAATTATTTTCCCTGCCCGATGATTATATTGTTTATCCGGGTCATGGGCCTGAAACCAGCATCGGTTACGAAAAACTGAATAATCCGTTTCTGAGTTGAAAATAAACAAAAAACCTCCCGGAGTGCCGGGAGGTTTTTTAGTTCAGACTTAAAATAGTTTATTTGACCTGCAATTTTTCCAGAATGTTTTTGGCTTCCTGACGGTGAAAATTATCCGGATTTGAAGCAACAACCTCAAACTGAGTTATTGCTTTCTCTTTTTGATTGCTTTTCAGGTAGCAAAGTCCAAGGTACCATTCGGCGTGTTCGATATAAAGGTTATCGTTTTGTAGGATTATCGTTTTAAACGCATTTATTGAATTGTTAAAGTTTTTGGTTTCAATATTTGAAATGCCATAGTAAAACCAAACGGCAATATTCGAATTATCCTTATCCAATATTTTTTTGAACAGAACGGAAGCTTTTGCAAAATCCTTTTGCTCGAACTTTAATGCGCCTTCTACTATATTCTCATCACCGCGGGTTTGGTCCACGATGTTCTCCGAATTATAGTATTGCGAGAAAAGTGAATCGTTCGAAATCTGGCGGTTAGTCTGCAAAAATAAAGTTGTAGCAACAGCACACAAAACCAGCAAAGATGCCGCAGCGTACCACCATTTGCGGGCGTACATTTTAACAACGGGAACTTCGGCCTTACTCTCACGGTTGGCATTTACAGCCGCAATTAACTTCTTAG
>JBBRYZ010000177.1:0-7571 GCA_038237165.1 Bacteroidales bacterium
ACCCTCCCGACTAAAGACGGGATGCTCTACCAGCTGAGCTACCGAGAGATTTTAGCGTGCAAAAGTAACATTTTTTCCTTTTTGTTGATAAAAAATTATTCTTTTATTTGTATTTCCTCTTTGAGTGAACTCTTCAAGCCTTCAAATTGTTAATTTTGGCCTATGGATTCATCAGCTAATAAACCTTTCAAATCAGCGCTTAAGGTAAACGAAGGCATCGAGCAGCCACCGTCAGTAAACGCCGGAGCAGCAAAGCATTACAGCAAGCCCGGTCGGCAACTGCTTACTCCTGATCAGTATGTGGAAGGTATCACTAAAGGAAACCGCACCATTCTCAGCCAGGCCATTACACTGATTGAAAGTTCACTTCAACTGCATCAGGAAGTTGCTCAAATCATTATCAGTAAATGCCTTCCCTTGTCTGGCAATTCGGTAAGAATCGGAATTACCGGCGTTCCCGGTGTTGGAAAAAGTACATTTATCGAAGCTTTCGGGAAACATCTTACCGCTCAGGGTAGAAAAATTGCAGTGCTGGCTATTGATCCCAGTAGTTCGCGTTCGCGGGGAAGCATACTTGGCGATAAAACACGAATGGAAGAGCTTGCAGTTGACGACAATGCATTTATCCGACCTTCGCCTGCGGCAGGATCGCTGGGAGGTGTTGCCCGCAAAACCCGCGAAACCATAATTCTTTGCGAAGCCGCCGGTTTCGATACCATCCTGGTTGAAACAGTTGGTGTCGGACAAAGTGAAATTGCAGTGCATTCGATGGTGGATTTTTTCCTTCTGCTGATGCTTGGTGGTGCCGGCGACGAATTGCAAGGCATTAAACGCGGAATTATGGAAATGGCAGATGCCGTGCTTATCAATAAAGCCGATGGCGACAACCTGAAACGTGTTTCCGTTGCAATGGCTGAATTGCGAAGCGCATTGCACTACTTCCCTCCCACTGATTCGGGATGGCAGCCGTTTTGCGAATCATGTTCGTCTGTTACCAAATCGGGAATTCCGCGGGTGGATGAGATGATCAATGAGTATGTAACATTTACTAAAGCCAACGGTTATTTCGCCAAACGTAGGCTGGCCCAATCGAAACAGATTATGATGACTGTAATTGACCAGGCTCTGCATGATCATTTTTATCACCAGGCTGATATTAAAAAGCTGATGATTAAAGTGGAAGCCGAATTAAACCAGGAGAAAGTTAGCGCGTATGTTGCTGCCCAGATGTTGCTGGAGAAATACTTTGGAGTGAAGAAGTAATATGTTAATAATCGGGAGAATTAGTGATTTACCAAAAAGTCTGGCCTAGACAAACAGGGCTTATTACTTTTTGGGATTTATAAGAAAATCACTAAGGAAGATAATTCCCTTTTTATAATTTTTCTGATTATAATTCTACTAAAATAGCTATTCATGACAATCAAGGGTTGAAATTGTAACTTATTAATTGCCAGACGAACTTTTCCAGAGTTTTAAACTCTGGAAAAGTTTAACACCTTAAGAGACGAAACATTAATTCAACACTTGATTCGCATTATTCATTATCCCCTATTCGTTATTCATTTTATTGTACCTTTAAAACTGATTAAAAACTGTTAAAACTCATCTATTATGATTCAATTTGAAGCTCTTTTCAAAATTTCGTATGGTTTATATATTGTAAGCTCAGGTGATAAAAACCATGGAAACGGATTTATATCCAACACTTTTTTCCAGGTAACTGCCGAGCCACCAAGGTTTGCATCCTGTTGTAACAAAGATAATTATACAGCATCATTAATCCGGGAATCCGGCGCTTTTGCAGTTTCTGTGATTCACACGGAAACTGATCCTGAAATTATTGGGCGATTTGGTTATAAAAGCGGGAAGGATACGGATAAACTATCAGGCCTGAAACTTAAATATGGCGAAACGGGTGTTCCTATTGTATTAAACGATTGCATTGCGTTTCTGGAATGCAAGGTACAGCAGACGATTGACCTTGGGACTCACTATATGTTTATCGGAGAGCTTTTGCAATCCGAAATTATTGATGATACCAAAGAAGCGTTAACTTATTCGTATTACAGGCAGGTTCGCAAAGGAGTCGCACCAAAAAATGCCCCAACCTATATCGACAAATCAAAACTGGGTGCAAATCCATTTGCAAATAACTTTAAGAAATTTGAATGCACAGCATGTGGTTATATTTACGATGAAGCCGACGAAGATATCAGGTTTGCGGATTTGCCTGAGAACTGGGTTTGCCCCGCATGCGGATCGGAGAAGTCGGACTTTATTGAGGTAGAGTAAGGTTGTGATGTGAAAGTGTTTTCAATTTCGAATGTCGGATTCGGTCAGATTTAAATCAATGATTGTCCCCACAATAACTCTGCGCTTCGACTGAGCTAAGAGGCCTGTAACTCTGTAACACTGAAACTCTAAATCGGTTTCTCGCCAGTAAGAACAGTTACATCTTTTCGTTTCTTCCGGCTCTGGTCGGGCCAGATCAATGAGGCGACTACACTTATTCCAAGTATTGACACAATCACCAGCAGGGAATGTACTGTCGTAAATCCCAATTCGGAGAGCTGCACATGCAACAACATTTTGAATCCAATAAACGAAAGAAGCATAGCCAGGCCATGTTTAAGGAACCTGAACATACCGATTATATGCGCCACCACAAAGAATAAGGACCGCAATCCCATTATGGCAAATATATTGGAGAAAAATACAATATATGGATCCTGCGTTATTGAGAAAATAGCCGGGACTGAATCAACGGCGAAAATCACATCGGTAAATTCAATTACTAATAATACCAGGAACAACGGAGTAAAATACAGCCTGTAATTATCGTATTTGTTCCGAAACCAGAAATGCTGCCTGAAATACACAGGGTGTACCGGGAAATAACGGGAAACAAATTTCACTATCGGATGATGCGCAGGATCTACCTTATCTTCTTTATTTCTCTCGACAAACATTTTAATACCTGTAAATACCAGGAATCCTCCGAAAATATATAAAATCCAGTCGAACCGCTGAATGAGCGCAGCACTCAGGAAAATAAAGATGAACCGCATGATCACCGCTCCAATAATACCCCACATCAGCACCCGTTTGTAATACATTTTCTGTACGCCAAACGAAATAAATACCAGTATCATTACAAAAACATTATCGACCGAAAGCATGTATTCAATCAGGTAGCCAGTGATGTATTCGAGCGCAAGATTGTGCCTGTAAATTTCAATGGCTTGCTGCGTATCGGTAATTCCCAGAATATTATAAGTATGTTTATACATATCTATTCGACGTTGCACATCTTCAATGGTTTTCACATTATGCAGCCGGTCGCCGAAATAAAGTAGCAGAAAGTAAAAACCAATACCAAATCCAACCCAAACAAACGTCCATATCAAAGCTTCGCTGAATTTCACTTCATGGCTCTTCCTGTCAAAAATACCCAGGTCAAGGGCAAGGATTGACGCTATGAAAAGCAGAAAACCGGTAAAGATCAGATGTTCTGATGAAAACATAAAAATCGGGTTGGTTGCTTTGTACTTTAGAAGCGTTCAAAATTAGTCATTTTGAACAGAATGATGCTAATATTTTATTGCATACCATATAAAGTTGCTACTTTTGCCGCACTTTTATCTAAGCCTTCTGCATGAAAAATCCTTTTGCCAACAGCCTTACCGAGATGAATCCCAGCTCATTGGTGCAATATCTCAACAAGCCCAGTGATGAGTTTACCAAAGCCGATCTGATCAGGTATATCGATGATCATAATATTTCGATGATCAATTTCAGGTACACAGGTGGTGATGGCCGTTTGAAAACTCTCAATTTTGTAATCAACAGCCGCGAGCATCTTGATGATATGCTTTCAACAGGAGAACGGGTGGACGGATCAAGCCTTTTCCCTTTTATTGGCGCGAGTTCCAGCGACTTATATGTTTTGCCAAGGTATAAAACCGCATTTGTAAATCCGTTCTCCGAAATCCCCACTCTCGATATCCTCTGTTCATATTATGATAAGGACGGTAACCCTCTCGAAAGTTCGCCTGAATATATTCTGCGCAAAGCACATAAAGCGCTGAAAGAACATACCGGTCATTCCTTTGAAGTAATGGGCGAACTGGAATATTATGTGATAAGCCCGGAAGAAAAGCTTTTCCAGGCACCCGACCAGAAAGGTTACCACGAATCATTTCCTTTTGCCAAATGGGAAAAGCTTAGGGCAGAAGCCATGTTTGCAATAGCACAAACCGGTGGAAAAATAAAATATGGCCACTCCGAGGTAGGGAATTTTAAATTCGACGGAATGGAATATGAGCAGAATGAAATCGAATTTCTGACTGTAACCCTCGAAGATGCTGCCGACCAACTGGTAATTGCCAAATGGATATTGCGTACTCTGGCTTTCAAATATGGAGTTTCAATAACTTTCGCACCTAAAATCACGGTCGGAAAAGCTGGCAGTGGAATGCATATCCACACCCGGCTTATGAAGGACGGCGACAATGCTATGGTTAAAAACGGCAAACTGAGCGATACCGCGCGAAGAGCAATTGCCGGATATCTCCAACTGGCTCCTTCACTTACAGCTTTCGGAAACACCAATCCTACTTCCTATTTCAGGCTTGTTCCACATCAGGAAGCACCCACCAATATCTGCTGGGGCGATCGTAATCGATCTGTACTTGTTCGCGTGCCGCTCGGATGGTCGGGAACCAACAATATGATTTTTCATGCCAATCCCCAGGAACCGGTAGAACCTAAAGATTTCACCAACAAACAAACTGTTGAATTCCGCTGCCCGGACGGCTCAGCCGATGTTTACCTTTTGCTGGCAGGACTTACGGTTGCCGCCCGTCATGGCATGGAAATGGAAAATGCGCTGGAGTATGCAAAAAAAACTTACATCGATGTAAATATCTTCGACGATGAGCATAAGGATAAAAGTGCCGGGCTTGCCCAGTTGCCAATTTCTTGCTGGGATTCGGCCGACAGGCTGCTTGAACAGGCTGAGATTTACATGAAATACAATGTGTTCC
Source organism: Bacteroidales bacterium (assembly GCA_038237165.1). Classification (GTDB taxonomy): domain Bacteria; phylum Bacteroidota; class Bacteroidia; order Bacteroidales; family UBA4417; genus UBA4417. The sequence continues at coordinate 5,049 of JBBRYZ010000177.1, forward strand.
CGCAATCGGTTATTGAAGGATTTGCTGACAAGCTTAAATCATACAACGACAAAAACCTACGCGCAGAACTCGAAAACAACAATGAAAAACTGATGGAAATAGTGGAAAAATATTTCCATTGCGGATAAGAATTCCGTTTCCCTTTGAGATTGAATTGCCGGCGATCCCGGCTTTTTTTGTGTCAAACAATTATATAACAGACATATTGGCACATATTAAATTCAATAGCTGCCACAAAGGCGCATATTTATTATTAAACTGAAGGTTTTACGTGCTGGCATAGAAATTGAAATTAGACTTATCACAACCTTATCACAAACAAAAAAAAAGTTTAACAAAAATTAAAAGGAGAAAATACCATGAACAACTTACAATTTGCATTCCGCCCGTTTTTACCCTCATTGTTCAACGAAGTTTTTGAACGTCAGTCGACCACGACCGAATTAACCTACAAACCTGCTGCCAATGTGCGCGAGGATGAGACAAACTATTCGCTCGAGTTGGCTCTTCCCGGATTTTCGAAAGAAGAAATAACTATTAAATTCGAAGAAGACGTTCTTACTGTTACCGCAGGCCACCAGCCTAAGGAAGACGAAAAGGGTCCGAAATACACTTGGAACGAATTCGGTTACAAAAGCAAATACGAACGCTCATTCCAGCTTCCCGAAACTCTTGATGCCGATAATATTGGCGCAAAATTCGAGAATGGAATACTGTTGATCACACTGCCAAAGAAAGAAGCTCAGCCTTCAGCAGTAAAAGAAATAGTTATTGGCTAATTAACTGAATGCAGTTTTTTGCAAAAACAGAGAGGCTACCCCGGAAACGAGGCAGCCTCTTTTAGTAAACGAGTAAAGGAGTGAGTAAAACGAGTAATTCTGTAGTTCAGAAGGAGTAAGAAGTAGAGTAGCCGGGTAAATTCAAGCTCGTAAAAGTGAGCTACCAGTCAAGTAAGTAATGAAAATGAGTAAAAGAAAAATCTGAACTAATTATTAGTTTATTCCCGTTTTCCTTAAAAGTAATAAAATCAAAGCGTCAATATCTGTTATAATAAATCCTGCTATAAGCCTCATGTTATAGTTATGTATAAACCAGATGAGATCATACGATTATTGATATATATATGCGAACCTAAGGTTGAAATTGTAACTTATTAGCTGCCAGGCGAACTCTTCCAGAGTTTAAAACTCCGGAAGAGTTTAACGCCCTATAGACAAAACATGAATTCTACCCTTGATTTACATTAATTATTATGGTTTATATAATTTTAAACAACCGGATTTCGTCTCTGAGGGAAAGCCAAATTTAAAATCGGAAGATTCCTTATACCGCACTACCTACAATGTATCCGTCTTTCTTTCTGGAATTTAAGATAAGCTGGATTATAAAATAGGTTTGTTTTTTATCCTTAAATTCTCATTGCGATTTCGCACCTTTGCACTGAAAAACAAATTAAATTTTAGATTTAATACCTGAAAGGAATGAAGGTCGGAGCATTTTGCTCATGACTTTAAGTCCAATTAATTGTATACCAGATAACCTCTGAATCCCAAAACCCAACTCCAGTTCAAAGCATGGCGAAACAGAATCTACGTGCACACTTATCCATGTTTGCGGCTACCCTGCTGTTCGGCGCCAATTACTGGATCGCTAAAGGATTGATGCCCAACCATCTGCTGCCGATGCAGATTATTTTTCTGCGGGTATTGGGTACATTTGCCATTTCATGGATCATTGTGCTGAGCGTTAAAAAACTTCGTGCATTGCGGGTTGATCGTGCCGACTTTCCAAGGCTTATTCTCAGCAGCCTGTTTGGAGTCGGAATTAATCAGGTTTGTTTTTTTACCGGTTTAAATTTAACAACTCCCGTTGATGCCGCCATCATTAATTCGCTGAACCCAATAATGGTATTGACTTTTTCGGCTTTTATACTGCACGAAAGCGTTGGCAAACAAAGGCTTGCCGGCATAGTGTTAGGCGCCACCGGAGCGCTTACACTCATATTGTTCGGAAGCCGGCATCTCATGGGCGGAAATATGCAAGGCAATCTTTTTATTCTGGCAAATATCACTGCATGGAGCCTTTACCTTGTTGTATCCAAGCCATTGATGGTGAAATACAACCCATTTGTGATGATGAAGTGGATATTCCTGTTCGGATTTATTGAAGTATTACCATTTACCTATGGCTCAACCAAGCAACTTAACCTCAGCTCAATAGATGCATACACCTGGTTTGCATTACTTTATATTGTAGCCGGAACTACTTTCCTTGCCTATTTTTTCATAACATTCTCGCTAAAAAGACTATCATCAACAGTGGTTGCCTATTATACTTATTTGCAACCCGTGCTGGTGGCAGGGATTGGAATTATGATGTTTGCTGAAAAAATTTCGGCAGTGAAAATACTAAGTGCATTGCTGGTTTTTGCAGGTATATATTTTGTGACAAGGAGAAATAAAGCCTGATAAAATCCGGAAGGAAACCATTATCAAAATAAGAATAATGAAATTGAAAAACAGG
>JBBRYZ010000178.1:0-7434 GCA_038237165.1 Bacteroidales bacterium
GAACCAAATTTGTGTTTTGCAAGTGAATTGGATGAGATTATGGGCGAAGCTTCGGTTAGCCCGTATCCCTGGAACATTGGTAAACCAATGGCAAAGAAAAACTTTTGGTATTCGATATCGAGCAAAGCGCCACCGCCAACAAAAAACTCGAGTCTGCCCCCAAAACTCTCCCGGATCTTGCTGAATAAAATTTTGTCGTACAGTTTCATCAGAGGTTTGTACAGAGATGTCAGGCCAGAGCCCTTGTGCCAACCATCATTGTTGTAGGCGTACGATATTTTTAAAGCATGTTTAAACAGGCCGTTGATCAATGCGCCTTTATCGCTGATTCCTTTTTCAATATTCTTTTTAAAATTGGAGGCCAGGGCAGGAACACTTAAAAGAAAATGTGGTTTAATCTCCTTTATATTATTTGGAATATTTTTCAACGTTTCCAGCCCGGTTTTCCCCGATTGCACTGCAGCAATGGATGCTCCCTTACCCATCATGCAATAAGAACCAACGGTATGAGCAAATGCATGGTCCCAGGGCAAAATCAATAATGTTGTGAAATACGAAGGAATATCCATAAGCGTATAACCCTGAAGCACATTGGATACATAATTATTGTGCGAAAGCACTATGCCTTTGGGATCGGCTGTGGTGCCTGAAGTGTAGCAAATGTTAGCCGGATCAGTGGGTTGGACCATTTTTCGTGTTTTCTGCAATTCGTCAGCAGAAACAGCCATAAATTCTTTCCCGAGTGCCAGAACTGAATCATAGTTGAGTTCAGATTCATTTTCAGGAGCGTCATCCAGAATAATAAGCTTTTTAAGTTCTGGTAAAGACTGTTGTATTTCACGGATTTTCTTAGCCTGACTTCCCGATGCAATCACAAAACTTGCGCCCGCATGAGTGAGGCGATAGCGTATTTCGTCAACACTCAGTTTTACAGATAACGGGATATTTATTGCACCAATATACAACATTCCTATCTCGCTAATAACCCAAGAGTTACGCCCCTCAGACAGCAAAGCTATGCGGTCACCCTTTTTTACTCCAAGGCTTAGCAAGCCAGCAGCAAACTGTTCGACTAATTGTTTGGTCTGCGAATAGGTTGTGCCTTCATAGCCTGTCCCTGTTTTTTCCCACAGGTAAACATTGTTAGCATATTTGTTTACATTTTCTTCGAAAAAATCGGGGATGGTCTGCATTGGTTAGATTTATGATTCAAATGTAGTGCATTATTCAAGAAATACAAAATTGAACCAGCCAGGCAAATTATTTTTAGAAGATCAGGATAACTGAACCTAAAGAAACAAATTATACTTAAAACGGGATAAATTTCCACATTCATTAAATCTCAAATCCCAAATTCAAAGCTTCAAATTCCAAGTGGGTTTTAAGAGTAGGTCTTGGTTCTTGAGATTTGAGACTTGGATCTTTTTTTAATGCGTAATTTTATCTCATACTAAATATAAATTCATAGATAACATGCAATCTGTCAGAAAGATGAAGCATTTCTAAAAACTATATTTCACCCTGAAAAACCACATGCTGAGTGTGGAATATTTTTCAGGCAGGGGTTCAAGCCAGATGAGTTGCGAAATCAACGATAAATCCAGATTCTGAAGAATATTCAGATCGAATGATGGAATAAGGATATAAACTTTGTTTTGGGGGTTCGCAATTGACGAAAGGCTACCGTTAAGCAAGGGAGTAAAGGGGAACCCAGCCGAAGCAAAGTATGAGAAATCGCTCAGAAATGGATTTTTTGCACTTATCCGAAATGCATTACTTGCTGAAATATTGAATCCTGAACTATCCGGCTTATTGCCATTGTAAAGGCATTCCAACTGCAGGAAGAGTGAATTTTTAAACATATAATTCCATCCGATACTTGAAGTAAGTGTTCCTTTTTGAAGCTTAAAATTTTTTCGTGGAACAAAATAGCTTGCCTCACCGGTGAATCCACCTTTTGCCAACTGTCCTGACCATCCTCCACCTATTACAGCATCCTCATCACCCGTTACTCCCGAAATAAACTGAAAATCATAATTCCACCTGTTGAACCGATATAATCCGGCCATGGTTGGTTTTCCACTGCTATCGGCTTTTACCACCAGCTCGGCTTTCCCCGTTTCGGAAGTATAGTATTGCACCCTGATAGCATCACTACCAGGTTTCTCGATATAATCAAAGTCAAGGTAATTGTAAGTATTGAAAATATCGTTCGGATTCCACACAAAAGTCTGTCCCCAGTTTATACGTTGCCGCCCTATGGTGAACTGCCAGTTATTTTTGCTGTAATCTGCCCAAAGCCGGTCAACTGAAATATTGAATAAATAATTTTCGCCTGAAAATATATTTTGTGATAGCCCTAATAGTCCGGCATCCTGCTCAAAGACTTTATAATATGAAGGAATGTTATTTGAACCATAATAGTAAAACCGGGTGCGGAATTCGAGTGCAGCGGTAAAACTTGTGCCGGGTTGCCATTTAAAATTAAGCCGGTTGTGCAATTGGTTGCTGAACTCATATTTGCCAACCAGGTTATTGTATTGCAGACTTGGCATATCACTGATATAGCCATTCACGGTGACCGTAGATTGACTGATTGAATCCTGGGCGAACAGACCGGAATAAGCAGAAAATGCGAAAAGCAGAAAAAAAACAAATCTGGTAATTGATACCTGTATACCTTGCTTATGAAACATGAAAACAACAATTTAATGATTCAACGATCAGCTATGTGTTGAATGAGCCATTTGATTCTGTTTAACATCGCTAATCACCTTGCCATCTTCAATAGTAATTATCCGATGGGCTTTGTTTACAACCCGCTGATCGTGCGTCGAGAAAATGAAAGTTACATTCTCTTCCCGGTTTAATTTTTCCATAATTTCGAGTAGATTCTCGGTTGATTTTGAATCGAGATTGGCGGTAGGTTCGTCGGCAAGGATAAATTTTGGTTTGGAAGCTAAAGCCCTGGCTACCGCCACACGCTGCTGTTGTCCGCCTGATAATTTATTGGGGCGGCTATCCATTCGATCGCCAAGACCAACAGCTTCGAGGAGTTCAGTTGTACGGCTTTCCCGTTCCTCCTTTGGCCTGCCTTGCAGATGCATGATAAATTCTACATTTTCGCGGGCGGTAAATACCGGGATAAGATTATATGCCTGGAAAACAAATCCAATATTTCTCATTCTGAAATCGGTTTTCTGCCGGCTTCCAAGTGTGTTTATACTGACACCATCAATAAACACATCGCCCTCAGTGGGATCATCCAGGCCGCCAATAATATTGAGGAGAGTGGTTTTGCCCGAGCCCGATGGACCGACTATGGCCGTAAACTCACCGGAATCAATATTCAGATCGATGCCATTAACAGCATGTACCGGCAACGAATTGCCATCGTATGTTTTATACAGACCTTTAATTTCGATAATACTCATATCATTGTAATTTAAAATCAGTTTTTACGCGCGGATCGACTCCGACGGGTTAAGTTTTAAAGCTTTGTAGGCGGGGTATAAGGCAGATATAACACCTGCAATAATTACCATTATAGCTGTGATTATAAGCGTTGCCGAATCAATTTCGGGATAAATAAGTGTTGAATACCCCAATTCGCCAAAGGCCTCTTTCCAGAAATACAGGTCGATGCCCGATTTGGTAAAATACTCCGAAACGACGTAACCTATTATAATGCCTAACACGCCACCTGTAAGCGACAGAAAAATAGTCTCAAGCATGATCATCATGAAAACTCTCAATCGGTTCATGCCAATAGCAATAAGCATTCCGAGCTCGTGTACACGCTCAAGGATCACCATCAGCATGGTATTTACGATTCCAAAACTTAAAGCCAGCAGGATGATAAAAAGGAAAAGAAACATGTACTGGTTCATAGCGCTGACCAGATAACCCGCTTCGGGGCTAAGTTGTTGCCAGTCTTTCACTTCCAGTGCCGGGAGCTTTGCCGACAGCGTTTTTGCAACAGCGGCCGAACGTTTATTTTTTTTGAGCAAAACGGCTATTTCGTGAGCTTCATTAACGTTGAGGCCTGTTAAACGGCTAATATCAGAGTTCCTCACAAATATGTTCATATCATCAAACATCAGGTTATCAGTGCGATAAATACCCACAACCCTGAACGCGCCGCCGGTAATGTTTTTATTCACATCCTGAACGGTAATTATTATTTTATTCTTCAACCCGACCTTGAGTTTTTTGGCCAAGCGTTCGCTTATTAACACAGGGTTTTTACCCGAATCGTCAAGATACTTTCCTTCATATACTTTTGAACTTATGAGAGTTACATGTTTTTCATCAGCAGGATCAACACCTGTAATCCTCACTCCCGAGCCTGTTTCGGCCGAAGCCACCATCGAATTGATGATTATCCTCTTGCTTGCCGCTACAACCTCGGGATCGGTTTTTACGATTTTGAGAATACTGTCGGCATTATTGATCCGGAGCGAAAACTGGTCATTATCCAAAAACCCGGGTTTATGAATCTGAATATGCGACATCTCAACACCAATTATGGATTGAATACGCCCATTCAGCATTCCGTTCATAAACGAGATAAGGAAAATACCCGCAAAAATGCCGAGTGTTACAGCAGCTATTATAACCGAACTCCTGAGTTTGTTACGCCACAAATTCCGCCATGCAAACGATGAAATCATAATGGGAATTTTTATTTTAGTTGTGTAATGCTTCGCTAATTTTAAGCCTGCTGATATTAAAAACAGGGTAAAGGCTGAGAATCAGCGTGAAGATAAAAATAGTAATAGCCTGGTTGTAAAACACGGCAGGGGTCATAGAAAATGACATAACAGGTTCAAAACCCATTTGCATCATTGCCTCGGCAGCCTGTCCCGTGAAAGGAATAGGATGAAGCGTAAAGTACCAGGTTATAGGAATACTGGCTGCAATACCGGTTATCACACCTATAAAACCCAACATCACAATTTCAATCACCAGCACATAACTGAGTTTGTATTTCTGCATCCCAACGGCAATCAGTACACCGAATTCTTTTTTTCGCTCTGCAGTCATCATCATTACCGTGCCGAAAATCCCAAAAGCAATAATCATATAAAGCACGCCTTTCATGATAAGCCCCGACTGACGGTCGCTGTCAATCTGTTTCATAAGTATGCTGTTGATCTCTTTCCAGTCCATTACTTCGTAATTATTGCCCAGGGCACCGGCAATTTCTTTTTTTGCAATAGATACCTCGTTACTGTTTTCTACCATTATCACAACCGAAGTAAGCCTGTCGTAGGCCGAATAAAATTCCTGGCAGTTTTTTACGTCCATATACACTACCGTGCGATCCAGGTCGGGAGATGGTTGCCGGATAATTCCGCGAACGGGGTATTTGCCGGCTGCGCTTACTCCGTGATAACCCTGACTAAGCAATACAACGGTGTCGTTTACACCTGCATTCATAAAGCGGGCCAGCGCACTTCCCAATACCACCCCATCGTCACCGTTTTTCAGATACTGGCCTTTAATCATCCTGGCTGTCAGGTTGGTGATGTTGTCTTCCTTACCGGGATCAATGCCAATCACCATTACACCTTTTGTAATATCACCGGTGGCCGCTAAAGCAAAATTCTCGAGCCTGGGCGTGAACAAGGTGACTTCCTTAATTTTTGCGATCTTCGGTTTCACATCCGAATAAAGTAAGGTATTGTTGATCACTTTATCATCCCAGTATCCTTTTTCGTGAACCTGGATATAGCCGGAGTAAAAATTTACGATGGTTTTGATGTATTGCGCATACGATCCTTCCTGCATCGAACTCATAACAGCCGATAATATAACACCGAAAAAAACAGATGCCGACGTTATGAGGGTCCTGCGTTTGTTACGCCATAAATTCCACCAGGCAAGTTTGAAGTATTCTTTCATTTGATAATGAGTAAGTTATGGCTCTAATGCTGATTTAGTGTGCAATTAACTTTGTCGGAAGTCAGAAGACGGAAGACCGAAGCCGACCTTTTATAAAAGATTTCCATTAAATTCGTGGTAAAAACTGGGTTATTTTACAGATTTCATATTTTGCTGCGAAAAAAAACTATCGGGAATAGGTTTGTTGAAAACAGAACTGTTAATGACCAGTATAGTCTTGTTTCCCTTTTTGTTCTGTGGTTCAATTTCGAGACGGGTTGGGATTTCGCGGTCGCCCATCGTTTTGATATCAAACGCATTCATCAGGTTCACAAGGTCCATATCCTCATCGTAATATTCGGCTTTCCACTGGTTGAAACCTTTAACCGTTATCCAGGTTATCACCTTTCCCCAGGTTACGGCTGCATCGGGAAGGGGAATAAGTTCAATTTTATAACAGTCCATCCCTCTCACATTTTCCCTGCCCGACAATTTCTGAGTATAATCCACCACAATCGACGATTCTTTTACCAGGTCGTCGTTGGTAAAATCGGAGCCCATCCACGACTGCATCATCATCGATGGCGGAATTTTGATCATCCTTTGTATTGTAGGCACCCAGTTCCACATATCCTTTTGTCTTTTCAGGAAAACCTGTCCCTTTTCTTTCGCCGGTGCCGTAATATAAATAAGTGAATATTCGGTTCCTTTCGACCACGATTTCAGCGAAACACTCCTCGACCAGTCGGGGCGCACAATGGTTAATGTCATAGTTCCCTGGCTGGTGGTGCCACGGCCTTTTTCGTCGGCTTTTTTAATAATTTCAGTAGCGGTTAGCGATTGAGCCACCACAAAAACCGGCAACAACAACAGCATGATCGGAAGGAAGGATTTTTTCATTTTAACTTTTTTGACATCGGCAAATCAAAGCTTCATGCTAAATTTACCTTATTGTTTTGAATCGAATTTCACAAAGATACTATGCCAGGGAGGGATCATGATCAAAAAAAAATTAACGTTTATTGGAAACCGGATTTTGAATCAGGTAGATTTATTCGGATTTGATATTCTTAAAGATATTTTCAAATTCGCATTTCGAATTCTTTACATCCTTTGCATTTCCCCCGATTCATAAACTGTAAACCCTTGCCTGTCGAGTTTGGCCGCCTTTATCATTGCCTTAGCTACCGTATCGGCATGAATTCCCTTGAATTTTAAAAGAGGCCCTGCAAATAAGAAACCCAATCCACCCATAACAAGCTGCGCTATTTTTTCGCCTGTACGTTTTTCGTTGCGGTTACCCATTAATAAGGATGGTCTGAAAATTTGTTTCTGCGGAATATTTAACTGACTGACAGCGTCTTCCATCTCACCTTTCACCCGGTTATAGAAAATTCCGGATTTCGAATTGGCGCCCATGGCACTCACGATCATAAATCTTTTAACAGAATTAGCCGCACACCATTTTCCAAGATTGACCACATAAGTGAAATCAACTTTATAAAAAGCATCCTGCGAACCGGCGGCTTTAATAGTTGTACCTAAAGC
>JBBRYZ010000179.1:0-7428 GCA_038237165.1 Bacteroidales bacterium
AGTGCCGCCCAGTCCTCCTTTAGGGTCAACTGCTTTAAGACCTGTAAGTGAAAAGGTATTAATTTCAAATCTCCACGAACCTGCCGGAAATGCTTTTTTAGTGAGAATATGATTTAGTATGAGATTAAAGTCATTCATTTCGACCTTTCCATTTGCATCTACATCGGCAGCCAGCAATTGAATGGGTGAAAGTGATATAGCTTTTGCCAGGTACATGTAAACCAATGCCGCATCATAAAATGTTCCTCCACTACTTGCTATATTTGTTGTGCCTGTAAGCAAGTAATTTCCATTAGGCACGTTGGCAAACTGGTAAACGCCATCTGCTCCTGTTTTGAATGTCTGGGTTGAATTATCGTCAATATTTTTCATGGTAACCGTTACATAGCCAATCGGCCTTGCAATATCACCCTGGTATAGTACTTTTCCACTAATGTCCGCAGCTTTCAAAACCGGGACTGCGATAAATGCCAATAAAAAAAGAAGTGCTGAAATGGTAAAATTGTTTTTCATGGTTTTTGGGATTTAGTTTGTTTAATATGATTAGAGTTATTAATGATGATTGTTTTGATCAAAGTTTTAGGTTTGATATTGAGAATCCTGATTAAATTAATCACACTTCTCCTTTAATGTGTTACAAGACTTAATCCAGAATTTTCAAAAAGGTAATACCAATATCAAAAAAAAAGATAAAAAAATTCAAATTTGTATCATCTTTGCATTGGAATTATCGGGAATGATCAATTCTAACAGCAATTTTTGGGTTTGTGGAGCCAAAATGTTAATAAATTAAGGTAGATTTAAATGGTTGGATAACAGTGTATTGGGATTTATTTTCAATAATTTTAAAAAAAAGTTCTAAAAATGGTATTTCCTTTTTTAAAAATCTGGATAATATAGCAAGTGATGATACATTATTCTGACGAAGCGATACTGGAGGGGTTGAGGTTAAGAAGTGATTACATCATTAATTTCATCTACAAGGAATTTTTTCCACTCATCAAATTCCTCGTAACTGAGAATGGAGGAGCCGGAGAAGATGCTGAGGATATATTTCAGGATGGGATTATCATCATTTATAATAAGATTAGCCTGAACGAATTAAAGTTAACCAGTTCTTTTAAAACATACATGTATTCGGTTTGCCGGAATTTATGGCTTCAAAAGCTTAACAAGCGTAAAGCTATTTTCGACAAGCTTACCGATGTGGAAGAGTATATCGATCTGCCAAAGGACATGCTTCACGAAGCAAATATTGAAGAGACCGAATTGCACAGGATTATACAGATACATTTTCTGTCGTTAGCTGATGATTGCCAGAAATTGTTACGACTTTTTATCAAAAATATTCCTTTGCGCGAAATTGCTTCAATACTTGGTTACAAAACCGAAAAGTATGCCAAAACCAGAAAGTACCTGTGTAAAGAAGAATTAAAGAAACGAATTGCAAATGATCCACGAAGCCAAAAAATTTTAAAAAATGACACCTAATTTAAAACACTCCGCAAGTATTGAGCAATATCTGGCCAACGAAATGGCACCATCCGAAAGGGCTGCCTTCCGAAAGGAATTACTATCAAATCCGGACCTGGCCAATGAATTGAAACTATCACAGAGCATTGATTCAGCTATAGCAAAGGATGATATTATTGATTTAAGACAGAAACTGGTAACGGCTATCAATGCGAATCATATAGTTAAAGCAGAAGTTCCGGTTATACGCATGAGTGCCCGGAAAATATGGTACGCTGCCGCATCAGTATTGGTACTCTGTGCCGTTGCCGCTACTTTGTTTCTACAAACTAACCGCAACATTTCGAATGATGCACTTTTCTCGCAGTACTATACTTCGGAGAACATTGTGGATCAAACCCGCGGCGATCAGAACATTTTGGAAGCTGTGATCAAATTCCAGCAAAAGGATTTTGCATCAGCTTCCGTATTATTCAAAAACATAATCGATAAGGACAATTCGAATATTGCCGTATTGTTTTACTATGGTATCGCAAACATTGAGACCCATAATTATGACAATTCGATAAAAGCATTCAACACCATCATCAAGCAGAACGATAACCTGTATATCGAACATGCCGAATGGTACCTGGGCCTCTGCTACCTGAAAAACAATCAGAAAGAAAAAGCCATCGATCAGTTTATGGTTGTAGCTTCAAATCCGGATAATTTTCACAGGCAGGAAGCTAAAAATATCTTAGAGAAATTGCAGCTCAAATAAGCACTTACCCACACCCGTTAGCGAAAGAAAACCGGCTCCCAGCCGGTTTTTTTTATGCCTGATGATTCCTGTTTGAGAATAGTTGTTGGCAGTTTTTTCGGACTTCCGTCTTCTGTCTTCGGACTTCTGTCTTCGGACTTCCGTCTTCGGACTTTCTGTCTTCCGTCTTCAGACTTCTGTCTTCAGACTTCTGTCTTCAGACTTCTGTCATCCATCTTCGGACTTCCGTTTTCCATCTTCAGACTTCCGTCTTCCGTCTTCGGACTTCCGTCTTCCAGTCATTTTTTATGTTACCAACCCCAATTGGAAAACCCCGGCCTTTCGGACCAGGGTTTTGACAAATCAATATCAAATCAGATCTATTTCACTAACTGATCCGAAGCAAGAAGCAAATCAACATATTGTCCGCGTTTGTAGATAAAAGGATCCTTTAGATTTTTCTTCGATAATTTTCCTTTGAATTCAGAGATTGAACTGAATTTTTTCGATTCCATCCATGATTCAATATCACTTAGCATGGTTGCAATATGTTCGGGTTTGTTTTTATATAAGGTGCTAACTACCTGAACACAATCGGCGCCGACCAGTAACATTTTAATAACATCATTTCCCTGGTATATGCCGGTATTGCCGCAAATCTGTGCTTTTACATTGCCAAATAATAATCCGGCGTACCTGAGCGCAACGCGATAATCACCTTCATGACTCAGATAAAAAGGAACAGAGTGTTTCATTTCCTGAACATTGATTTCGGGTTCAAACATACGGTTAAATATTACCACCGAATTTACTCCAACTTTGTCGAGCTTCGAGATAAAGTTTAACGGATTTGAGTAAAATGAACTTAGCTTAACACTTATCGGAATATTAATTTTCGATTTAACGGCTTTTACAAGGTCAAGCTGAATATCTTCGATCGAACGACCGTCGGCTTCAAAATCGCCGGGAACGAAATAGAAATTCAGTTCAAGTCCGTCAACTCCTGTCTTTTCTATAAGTTGCGCATATTCTATCCAGGTATTGTCATACAAACAATTCAGACTGGCAATTACTGGAATGCCGAGCGTTTCTTTTGCTTTGCGAAGGTTTACAAGGTGTGCTTCGGGTCCCGCATATTGAAGTTTCGGATGTAGACTTATCATTTCAGCATGTACGCCATCATTTTCCGCCATCTGATCATCAAACTGGGCGCCTTCGAGGTTAATTTGCTCCTCAAACAAGGTTTTGTAAATAACGGCAGCAGCACCTGCAGTTTCAAGTTTTTTCAACATGTTCAGGTCCGACGACATGCCGCTTGCACCTGCAATGATGGGATTTTTAAGCTCAATTCCCATGTAATTTGTGGCGAGGTTAATCATATTTTTTCCTCCAAAATTTTAAGTAATACTATTAATTTGCTATTCCTGTTTTAAAAGTGGAAAATTAGTGCTTTTTTTGGATATAGGAACCATTGTACCCGATTTTTTTCCGGAGAAATGTTTCAGTAGAATCAAGGAGATATGTTTTTTCATTTAACTATCTGATAGTTATCAATGTTCTAATCTATAATCATTTTAAATTAGCCCGAAATGGCTTAATATTTACATTTATTACCCTCCAATTCTTTATAAATAGGTAATTTTGCACCGCCTTTCAAAAGAGGCATCAAACGAATTATTTATAAGTCAATAATCTAATATCCAAACATATGAGTGAAAAAAAGAAATATGTAACCTGTGACGGCAATTACGCGGCCGCACACATTGCATATATGTTTAGTGAAGTGGCTGCAATTTACCCTATCACACCCTCATCAACAATGGCTGAATATGTTGATGAGTGGGCAGCTTATGGCCGCAAAAATATATTCGGCGAAACTGTTCGCGTAGTGGAATTACAGAGTGAAGGCGGTGCCGCAGGCGCTTTGCACGGTTCAATGCAGGCCGGTGCGCTTACAACTACTTATACTGCTTCGCAGGGCTTACTGCTTATGATCCCGAATATGTATAAGATTGCCGGTGAATTGTTGCCAGCTGTTTTCCATGTTTCGGCCCGTAGCCTTGCCGCACAGGCGCTTTCAATATTTGGTGATCACAGCGATATTTATTCAACGCGTCAAACAGGGTTTGCCATGCTGGCAACCGGTAGCGTGCAGGAAATTATGGATATTGCAGGTGTTGCCCACCTTGCAGCTATCCGTTCGAGGGTGCCATTTATGCACTTCTTCGATGGATTCCGTACCTCGCACGAAATTCAGAAAGTTGAATATCCTGAAACCGCTGACCTCGCAAAACTTCTCGACTACAAAGCTCTGAAGGAATTCCGCGATCGCGCTTTGAATCCTGAGCATCCCGTAACACGCGGTACTGCCCAGAATCCTGATATCTATTTCCAGAGCCGCGAAGCAGCTAATCTTTTCTATGATGCCGTTCCGGATATTGTTGAAGATTATATGCAGAAAATCAGCAAAGCCGTTGGACGCGAATACCATCCGTTTACCTTTTACGGTGCAAAAGATGCTGAAAACATAGTTATTGCTATGGGTTCGATTACCGAAACTCTTAAGGAAGTTATCGATCATTTGAATGCCAAAGGCGAGAAAATCGGCCTGATCAGCGTTCATTTATATCGTCCTTTCTCTCCTAAATATTTCTTTAACGTTCTGCCTGAATCGGTAAAACGTATCTGTGTTCTCGATCGTACCAAGGAGCCAGGCGCAACCGGCGATCCATTGTACCTTGATATCCGCGATATTTTCTACGATAGGGCAAACAAACCGCTTATCGTCGGCGGACGCTACGGACTGAGTTCGAAGGATACTACTCCAGCTATGATGATTTCTGTTTTCGATAACCTGAAGATGAATGAGCCCAAAAATCATTTTACAGTAGGTATAGTTGATGACGTTTCATTTACCTCACTTCCTTTGCTTCCTGAAATTGACCTTTCGGATAAAGGAACCTTCCAGGCTAAATTCTTCGGACTTGGATCGGACGGAACCGTTGGTGCCAATAAAAACTCAATTAAAATTATTGGTGAAAATACCGACAAGTATGCACAGGCATATTTTGCTTATGACTCGAAAAAATCTGGCGGTATAACAACCTCACACCTTCGTTTCGGAGATAAGCCGATCCGCTCGCCTTACCTAGTAAATTCGCCTGACTTTGTTGCCTGCCATGTTCCTGCTTACCTTCACAAGTATGACCTGTTAAAAGGTTTGAAAAAAGGTGGAACTTTCCTGTTGAACAGTATCTGGGATGCAGATGAAAGCCGCAACCGCCTGCCGGACAACATGAAAAAGTACATGGCTGAGAATGAGATCAATTTCTACACCATTAATGCTACAAATATTGCAGAAGAAATTGGCCTTGGTAACCGTACCAATACTATTCTCCAGGCTGCATTCTTCAAAATCTCAGGTGTTATTCCTTACGAACTCGCTCTAACTGCAATGAAAACTGCAGTAAAAAAATCTTTTGGCCGTAAAGGTGAAGAGATTGTTCGTATGAATATTGCTGCTATCGAAAGAGGTGCTGATGTGGTTAAAGTTAGTATCCCTGCCGAATGGAAGAATATTGTTGTTGCTCCTAAAAATGATACCCGCAATATACCTGATTTTATTAAAAACATGGTTGAGCCTATCAACAGCATGAAAGGCGATGATTTACCTGTAAGCGCTTTCCTTGGCCGCGAAGATGGTACTTTCCCGCAAGGAACCGCTGCTTACGAAAAACGTGGTATTGCTGTTAATGTACCTGAATGGATTTCTGAAAACTGTATTCAGTGTAACCAGTGTGCATATGTTTGCCCGCACGCTGCAATCCGCCCGTTCCTGTTGAACGAAGCCGAAATGAAGAACTTACCTGAAGGAACAGCAACTTTAAAGGCAATTCCTAAAACATTTGATGGTCTTGAGTTCCGTATCCAGGTCAGCCCGCTGGATTGTACAGGTTGTGGTAATTGTGTTGATGTGTGTCCTTCCAAAATAAAATCCTTGGTTATGGAACCTCTCGAAACTCAAATGGCTGAAGCCGAACTTTGGGATTATCATACACTTAAGGTTACTTATAAAGATACATTAGCTCCAAAAGAGCAGAATATTAAAAACAGCCAGTTTGCACAGCCGCTTTTCGAGTTTTCGGGAGCATGTGCCGGTTGTGGGGAAACTCCTTACATCAAACTTATCACCCAGCTTTATGGTGATCGTATGATGATTGCTAATGCCACAGGTTGTTCGTCAATCTACGGCGGATCAGCTCCATCAACACCGTATACCACAAATGCACAGGGTTGCGGTCCATCATGGGCAAATTCACTTTTCGAAGACAATGCTGAGTATGGTTTCGGTATGGCAATGGGAGTAAATAAACTTCGTATGCGGGTTGCTGAAAAAATGACTGCCATTGTTGCCGGTGATTTCAGTGCTGAACTTAAGGATGCCTGTAATCTTTGGTTAGCCGGAAAAGATAACGCACAGTTGTCGAAAGAGGCTACACTCGCTGTTGTTCCTTTACTCGAAGCGTCAAAAACTGATCTTGCAAAAGAGTTACTTGCTCTGAAACAGTACTTTATCAAGAAATCAGTTTGGATGTTCGGTGGTGATGGCTGGGCTTATGATATCGGTTACGGTGGTCTCGATCACGTGTTGGCATCTGGCGAAGATGTAAATGTACTTGTTGTGGATACCGAAGTGTATTCAAATACAGGCGGACAGTCTTCCAAATCAACACCGGTAGGCGCTGTTGCCAAATTTGCTACATCGGGTAAGAGGGTTCGTAAAAAGGACCTGGGTATGATGGCAATGAGTTACGGTTATGTATATGTTGCACAGGTTGCCATGGGTTCGAATCAGACTCAATACCTGAAAGCACTTCGTGAAGCTGAAGCATATCCTGGACCATCATTGATTATTGCTTATTCAACCTGTATTAACCACGGTTTGCATGCAGGCATGGAGAAATCACAGCAGCAACAGGATGACGCCGTTAAAGCAGGTTACTGGCATAACTACCGTTTCAATCCAATGCTCGAAGAAGAAGGTAAAAATCCTTTCCAACTCGACAGCAAGGAACCTGATTTTACTAAATTCCAGGATTTCCTGAAATCGGAAATGCGTTATACTGCATTGATGAAATCATTCCCGGAAGAAGCTGTTGAATTATTTGAAGCTGCTCAGAAAAATGCACAATGGCGTTATAATGGCTACAAAC
>JBBRYZ010000180.1:0-7337 GCA_038237165.1 Bacteroidales bacterium
CACAGTAGTAAAGGCATTTGCTAAATTCGGTATTAATGCTGCCTTTGACGAGAAAACAGCAGAGACAGATTTCAGAAAGAAAATTGACAGTTGGAATAAATTAGCCAACAAAGAAGATGGCCTGATGATGAATTTTATATCATCATTAAAAGTATCTTTAACGACATCAAAAAAGAGCTTGAACTTAACCATCCATTTACCCCAAATTTATTACTTGGCAACAATAATTCCACTAATTATACAGCAAGACGTGCATTAATTGAGAGCGTACAATTCGGCACTCATGTTTTTGTTAGTGAAGGAACATTAGCGAGGACAAATCAAATCATACCTCAACTACCGCCCTTACCTCCTATTCAAAGAACCTTAATTGATGATCAAAGAAATTTTGAAGGCTGGAAAACTGAAGAAAATATAAATCCTTAAAAAGAAAAACTATGAATTCAATAGTAAGAAATACAAGATTTGACAATTTAGTCAACTACGAGTCAGGATTCTCGTCAAATAGTTCTCACGAATCCGTTGCATTTCAGTCATCGGCTGATCCAAATGCACTATCATCCTTAATTAAGGATAATCAATTAGTTGTCTATTCGATTGTAGATGCAAAAGACAAGGTAATACAGAGTACCAAATAGAAAACAGAAAAACTATCTACTTGAATTAGCGTAGAATATTTCTCACAATTTATGAGCATAATAAAGAACCCTTCCCCAATAAGGCGGGGTTTTTTATTTGTCCTTTATCAAAACGCCTCTCCATTGTATCATTGCTGTAAACTTAACAGCAATGTCCATAATCCTCATCAACAATCTTCACCGGCTGGTCGAACATGGCGAATTCTCCATCGCCTTTGTAGCCAAAGCCGGCAATATTGTGCTCGCAAAAAGAGCAATCTGCACATCCTGGCACTCATCCGGACGTACCATGAACATCAAGTTCCTTGATTCTTTGGAGATCCGCACAATCCGCCGTTGTTCCATCATCGCTTTTAACGATCAGGAGGTTGCCTTATGAAAGAAACATTCCAGTTCGGTGATATCACCGTTATGCCTTCGGCACTGACACTTATCCTCGACAGTCCCAGCCGCGATTCATTCGAAACCCCGCTCACCACGCTTACCAATGGCATCTATAAAATTGTGCCCTGGGGAGATCAGAATAATCTTCCGTCCGAAGTCATGGCAAAAGTAGCCAAGAGCGAAGTGGTGGCCGCCAACCTCGATTTTAACAACCGGATAACCTACGGTCAGGGTCTTAAGCCCATGATGAAGTTTGTAAATGGAAAAGAGGTGCATTTTGAAGAGTGCATGGATGCCGAAGTAAATGCCTTTTTTGAGGATAACGATATCGCCGGATATTTTTTAGAGCAATGCAGCGACATGAATACATTCTTCAACGCATTTCCTGAGATTATCCTGGATAAAGGACTGAGCAAAATACTTTCACTCCGGTCCAAGGAAGCTACTTTTAGCCGCTGGGGAGTCGCCGATCAGAATACCGGTGAAATCATCAGGCATTTTTATTCCGGAAAATGGAATACCGGCGCCTCCGAAAACGATACAACCGTTACCAATGTCCTCAATCGTTACAACCCATTTCAGGACCTTTTCAACCGGATCGAAGGGCGCAAAATACGCAATGGCGAAGCCCGCTTCATCGTCCCGGTCAATTTCCCCACACCCGGTCGGGTTTATTACCAGCAACCTCCATGGTGGTCCATATTTCAATCCGGGAGTTACGATTACGCCATATTGTTGTGGGAAATGAAGAAACTCCTACTGAAGCAAGGCCTTGCCATACGTTACATCATATATATCAGTGATAAATACTGGGATATCATCTTCAGCGAGGAAAAAATTGACAGGAACAATCCCGAGTTGGTAAAAGCCCGCAAAGAAGCCGAATTTGCAAAGTTCCGCGAATTTCTGAGCAGTGATAAGAACGCCGGTAAAGGCATCATGGCACTCAAAAAGATGATCGCATCCGGCACCAGTGCCATCGAAGAGAAGTACATCACCATCGAGCAGATCCCGGGAAGTGCAAAAGGCGGAGAATTCCTCGAGGATTCCTCTGAAGTCTCCAACATCATGAGCTATGCCATGGCCACATATACGCAGCTTATCGGCTCGGCACCTGGGAAGACCGGAGGGAGCCTCAGCGGAACCGATAAGCGCGAAATGTACATGATTTCTTCTGCACTCAAGAAGCCTATCCGCGACAGGCTTATCCGTCCATTACAGCTCATCAAACGCTTTAATAAGTGGCCGGAAAACCTTGTATTTACGGTCCCGGACTTTGAATTCACCACGCTCGCCGAAAATAAAACAGGAAAACAATTAAATATCCCAGCCGATGCTAATCAGTGATCTTTTAAAACTTAAAAAATACGTTCCAACGGTCATGGGTAATGAGTTTGAACGTTATAGCACTTTTTTGCAGACTGCAGACGAGTACCTGGTAACTGAACTGATCGGACAGGCGCTGTATGATAAATTATCCGGCGAAACGGTCGATGCGAAGCTCCTGCGCTATTGTGAAAATATGGTGTGCCAAAAGGCTTACCTGGATGCCATCCCCATGCTTGATTTGGTTGAAACCGAAACAGGCTTTGGCGTAACCAGTAACACTAACATCGCGCCCGCCTCGCAACAGCGTGTTGCTGCACTGGCAAAAGGCATTGAAACCCGGCTGAGCGATGGCATTGAACAGCTGCTTGAATACCTGGAAGGAAATGCAACCTTTCGCTCCGACTGGAAGGGTGCAAAAGCTTACACCATCAACCACGACAGTTATATTTTCACCCTGGCCGAGTTCCGTAGATATGCCCGTTATGATGGTTCACGCCTCGAGTGGATAAAGGATATCTCGAAAGTAACTCAGGCCATCCGGTTGAACATAGAGCCGCTGATCAGCGCCGGACTGAGTTCCGCCATTATTTTGCAGCTTCAGTCGGGTAGCCTCAATGAAGCAAACAAAAAGATCATCGAGGACCTGCGCTTTAGCCTGGCATCATTTGTCACCGGCAATGAAGCAGTTGCCCAAAGTGCCTTGTTTCGTGCCCGGGGCATTATAGTGGCCACACCTGCCGACTATCCTGAATATATGGCCAGTGCTTTCTATGCCACATCACAAACTCCAACACCTACTTATAATATCGATCAATCCATTGCCAATTTCGGTGTATGAACCAGGTAATCAATATAACCTTGCCCGAACGATGGGACCAACTCTCCGAGAAACAGCTTGAATATGTAGCAAAGTTGTTTCTGCGCGAAATCCCGACAGTGGATCTGATCACGCATTGCTTCTTCCGATTTTCCGGCATCAAAATACTACAGAAGGATCCGGTGATGCTCGATGGCGAATTATGTTACCAGTTTAAAAAATCCGGATCCGGAAGGTTCCCGCTCGATATCGACCTTACCACTTCCATCATACAGCGCCTGGAATGGCTAACAGGGGAAATAACGCTCTTCCACAATCCGGAAAAGATCAAGAAATACACCGGGTGCCATTTCAAGCTGTATGGCCTCACATTGGAGCAATGGCTTGTTGCCGATCAGATGTATATCGGATTTGCCAAAACAAAGGATATAAAATTCCTGGACAATATGCTGGCCATCCTTTATACAAGCCCTGGTGAACAGCTAAATGACTCCTCCAGCCTTGAAGACCGGTCGAAACGTTTCCGCCGTGTGCCACGATTTCGGAAATACCTTGTGTTCATGTGGTACACGTCTGTAAAATTATGGCTCAGGATAAAATACCCGTACCTGTTTTCGGATGGCCCGGGAAGCACCATCGGCCAATCGGCGAACGATTACGTGATGGGACTTCTATCTGCTTTAAACGAAGGCGATGTGACGCATAACCCGCAAATAAAGGCGACCGGTTGCCATGAGGTCTTTTATGAACTAAACCGAAAAATTGAAAAATCTCAAACCTTCTGATATGTTCAATGCATTCGAATATTTTGAAACCATATACGCAGCAGTCGGTCTGCTGAAAATATACAAGGCTTCCGGCATCAGCAAGGTTGAAGAGCTGCTAAGTGATCTTACCCAAAATCCGGATAATTGCCTGGTTGTTCGCGACTCCGGAGACGGGTCCCTTGATTTCAAATCCCGCCGGCTCGATACCGGATATCATACCCTTTATGTATTCCATCGCGGTAAATTCAACGACCATACTGCCAACCTTACGGCCAAGCGCAATGCCATGATCAAGGCCATTGCATTGTTCGACCTGATGAAGCAGGATGCCGTTGATTTTGGTGATGCTGCTTTTGGCTTCGATGACAGTAAGGTGCTATATGCCGAAATTGGACCCATTGGAATTGGATATTACGGCTACTCATTTTCATTCACAATGGATCATAGCTTCTAAATGGATGAAAACCTGGATATAAAACTAACGGTTGGTGCTTGGGCTGATATTGTTATTAAAGAATGGCTAAAAAAAGCAGAAGCCCTTGGCATCGAAGGGACCTCCCTAGTAAATAGTTTTGTAAATACTGTATATACCAATGCCGACGGTGATCCCACTAAAGTCATGTTCGCATTTGAGTGGTATGGAAAGATGGTGGATTACGGTGTTGGGAAATATGTATCACTTGCAGATCGTGACGGAATGATTGCAGGGGGAATGACAAAGCGCAAGCCGAAACCATGGTTTACAGATACATTTTACAAACAACTCGCAGTATTAAGGCATTTACTTGAGGAAAAACACGCACTTCGAATTGAACGCTTAATCGTGCGGAATACCAGCGATAATGCAGATTACGGTTATAATGATGTAAACATATGAGCAAACAGGCGAATATTGATGTGATCATCAATGGAGAGCAAGCAAAGGCCGTATTGGTCCAGATCGAAAAAGAATTAGTGCAGGTAAAGACCCTAAAGGATAAGGCTTTTGCTGAAGGTGATGTAAAAGGATACAACCTGTTGAATGCTGAATTCAAGAAACTCACATCAGAATCGAATAAAGCTCATAAAGGTGTATTTGATGTAAACGAAGTGCTGAAGAATCTCTCATCGGCATCAACCAGGGAACTCAATGTAGCCTATCAGGTCATGAACCGTGAGCTGAAGGATATGAAGCATAATGATCCAGGATATGCTGAAAAGGAAAAGCAGGTGAAGTCGCTCAAGGACGAAATGAACAAGACGAATGGATCTGTGCAAACGCAAAGTACTTCCATCAAAGGGCTTATGGGAAGCCTTATTGGATTTGCATCCGGTATGGGATTGGCAGTCGGATCAATGGAAATGATAAAAGGGATAATAAGTGCCACCGATACAGTAAGCGATAAATGGGAAGAAACAATTGGAGGCATGAAAAATGGCATGCATTACTTTGCCGTTGCACTTACCAGCCTTGATTTTTCAAACTTTCTAACCAACATGCGAATCGCGATAAAAGCCGGTGCGGACTATGTCGCTGCTATGGATGCTATCGGCGATAGAACGCGAGGAATGGCGATTATTGAGGCTGACGATGCTAAGCACATTGCCGAAATGGATGTGATATCAAAAGATGTAACCAAAAGTAAAGAACAGCGTCTTGCCGCGTTAACAGTTATCTTGAATCTTGAAAAAAAGAATGCTGATTTAGCCCTTGGCATAGCAAAAGATAACGCAAATGCAGAACTTAATATTGCCGCTCAATCCACAGGGTTAAGCAAGGCAAGGATTCGCGAACTCCTTATAGAAAATACGACTCGAAAGGAAAGTGTGAAGACGGCAAATGAATATATTAGAGCAGTAGGTACGTTAGCTGAAGCTTCCGTATCAAAAAACACCAACCCGCTGGCTTATTTAATAACAAAAGACCAAGGGGCCCTGGAAAAAGCTAAAAAACTTATCGAGAGCACAACGCCTGCCATTAGAGAACAAGCTAATGAACTTAGCAAACTTGGAAAGATAGGAGAACCATCCTATATCAAATTGTCGGCTGCTATTTCTGCAGCTGGGCAAGCAGAGGCTGCTTACGATATTGATAACGCTAAGCGTTTAGTCAGACAAGGTAAACTTAATAAAGGAATACTTGACGATGAAGAGAAGTTAGCATCAAAAACCGAAAAGGATGCTCAAAAACAACTCACTGCTTATGAAAAGGTTAATGAAGCTATTAAGAATAAACAAGCCCTGCTCAATGATGAATTAACGCGGACGAAAGGTGTAGTTTCTCCACTATCTATACAGATTGCAACTGAAATTGCCGGATTACAAGAGGAAGCCGCCAAAATCCAAGCTGTTATTGATGCGCTGCTAAAGAAAGCAAGCATAAGGACCGGAACTACGGATGTCAAAGGCATAAAATCAATAGATGTACCTGTCTTAAGTGGGGATGGTACGAAACCAATATTGGGTCCAGCATCTAATTTCGACAAGGAAAAAAAAGAAGCCCAGGCCAAGGTTGATGAAAAGAAGCAGGATGCAGCTAAAAAGAAAGCGGAAGAGTACAAGAATATGGAGTTATCTGTTGCTTCGACTGCCGTCAATTTAGTGGCTGATATGAAGCGTGATGCGCTTAATCGGGAATATGATCATAAGCTTGCGCTTATGAATAAACAGATGGATGCCGAATTAAGCATTGCTGGGCTTACGGAGGATCAAAAGAATATTATCCGTGCAAAATATGCTAAGAAGGAAAATGCACTCAAAACTGAACAATTCAAAAAACAAAAAGAAGCCGATATCATCACTTCTTTAATTAATACTGCTTTGGCGGTTGTTAAAGCCTTGCCGGATATTCCCCTTTCAATCATAGCTGGAGCCGCAGGAGCAGCAGAAACTACATTTATTGCTACACAAAAGGCCCCTGAATTCTATGAAGGAGGTTTCACGCCAGGAGATAACAGCGATCAGAAGCCCACCGGAGTTGTTCATGCCAATGAATTCGTAGGTTCCGCCAAAGCCGTCCGAAATCCAAGCGTTAAACCAGTATTTGATATCATCGATTATGCGCAGAAATCAGGCACCATAAGCCAGATAAATCTTCCTGCCTTGGTAGCATCAACTACCGGAAAAGGAAGGCTCTCTGGCGGATATGCATCCGATAGCTTGGGATCAGCAATTTCGATAATTCCTCCGGGAGGACCAGGCCCAATGTCAGCATCCGAAGCTTGGGCCACAATGAAAGACATTACTCAAACCCTGAAGCAGATCCAGAAAGATGGAATCAAAGGCAAATGGTCCCTCATGGAACTCGAAAAGATCCAGAAAGACAAGTCCACCATCCTCTCCGCAACCGAAATGTAATTGTCCTTTAATCCTAGGCAGCACTAATCCATATTTGCATCATGGCCATAACTATTGTTAAATCAC
>JBBRYZ010000181.1:0-7272 GCA_038237165.1 Bacteroidales bacterium
ACATAAAAGATTGATTATTAATGCCCTATGGGCAAATTGTTTTAATCTTCTCTCTTCTCTATTGACATAAATGCCCTACGGGCAAATGTAACCGGATGATTGAGTTTTTCAGCAGACTCTAAATAATAATTAACCGTTTTGAAACTAAACAGCCCTTGGATAATCAATTTTGCCACAGATTTCACGGATTTGCAAAGATTTAGAGCTGCTTTTAGCAGTTTTCATAACAAAAACAGCCTTAAGGAATGTATTCTTATCTGTGTAATCAGCGTACTCTGTGGCTTGTATTTATCAATCATTGCTTTGACCAAGCTGAGTAATCGGTCGTTGATAAGTTATTCCCCAAAGGAGATTGATATAAAAAATGATTGTTAATGCCCTATGGGCAAATTAACATTACACTCTTCCTTTTTCTATTGGTATAAATGCCCTACGGGCAAATGTAACGGAATAGTTGAGTTTTACAGCAGACGCTATTTAACCCGCTTAAGCGCATCCTTTTTGCCTGTTTCCATCACATAAGGCACCTTTTCTTCCATCACATTGCTGGTATCAAGCCCATAAGTGCGGATATCGGAGGTTGTTATTTTGGCAAGCCATAGAAAAACATCGAGAATAAACTGCTTGAAAGGAGCGAAATCGAAATCGTAATTCTGTATCCTTCGTATAATGATATAGTAAAAATCGGCCTGAATATGATGTTTCTGCAAGGCGGGAAATTCCGATTCGAGGTTTATCTCTTTACTCTTCACTAATTCGTCCAGCACATTTTTAAAATACAGATTAATACGTGGTTGTATTTTAAATCCCAGCCTGAATTCGACACGGATCAGCACCCCCGGAATTATGTTTTCGACTGAGTATTCGAGCGTGTGAGGCTCGTCGGTAATATGCACATGCAACAGCCAATATGTAATTGCTCTCTTAGGGCTTTTATTGAAAATAGAGAACAGGATTTTTGTTTCAATTTTACTGTGTAGATTTGCCAGCGTAATATAAACAAGGTTAGTGGCAAATAAGGGAACCGAATCATCGCGGCTAAGATCGCGGAGAGCTCCCGAATATTCGGAAATATCAACGTATCGTGTGAACTCGTTCTTGATTGCTCTGCCTTTGTGCCAGGCATACATCACAAAAGCGATCATGCCTCCAAGGATAAGAGTTAACCATCCGCCATGAAAAAAATTGCCCAGATTGGCCACAAGAAAAGTCCCTTCGATGGCAAACGACAAAACCACGAAAATAAGTATGGTAAATGTCTTTCGATGGATTCGCTGCATGAAAAATGCCATGAGTACGGTTGTCATCAGCATGGTAACTGTAATTGAAAGTACATAAGCCGCTTCCATATTGGCTGAACTTTGGAAGGTAAGTACCACCACCACTACAGCAATAAAAAGCAACCAGTTTACAGATGAAATATACATCTGTCCCTTTCGGCTGGTAGGATACGATATCCGTACTTTCGGCCAGAGGCTTAACTGTATGGCTTCGCTAACAATGGTATATGAGCCGCTTATAAGGGCCTGGCTCGCAATTATTGCCGCCCCGGTAGCTATTATTACACCAAAAGGAAGGAACCATTGTGGCATCATGGCAAAAAACGGATTGGGATAATATCCCGATGCCTGATGGTGGGCCAATATCCACGCGCCCTGACCCACGTAATTCAAAACCAGTGCTGTTTTAACATACATCCAGCTTATACGGATATTACGGATGCCGCAATGCCCCAGATCGGTGTATATAGCTTCGGCACCAGTTGTACACAGAAAAACGGCTCCCAGCAAAAGGTATGCGTGAGGGTGGCGCCACAGCAGTTCAATGGCATAATAAGGATTAAATGCTTTTAGGATGATTGGCATATGCACAATCTGCACCAGGCCCAGGATACTTAACATAACAAACCAAAGTAGCATGATTGGTCCGAAGGATGTGCCGATAGCAGTGGTTCCGAATTGCTGAACTAAAAAGAGCGCCGCAACAATCAGCAGTGCAATGGGAAGTATTTCGAGCGTTGGATACTGCAGTTTTAAGCCTTCAACAGCCGATACAATAGTTATGGACGGAGTTAAAATACCATCGGCCAACAAGGCGCTTGCTCCTACAATTGCCACAGCAAAAAGTCCTTTTTCCCTTTTCCGTACCAGGGCAAAAAGTGCAAGAATGCCGCCTTCACCCCCGTTGTCGGCTCTTAGTATTATATAAATGTATTTTATGGTGGTTTGCAAAGTTAATGTCCAGATAATGCAGGATACAGCCCCAATAATCATATCAACGGAAATGTAACCATGCGAACTGGCAAGTATTGCTTTCATCACATAAAGCGGGGAAGTGCCTATCGCGCCAAAAATAATACCCAGGGTAATGATAATACCCGACGCCGACAATTCGCTTTTATCCGGTTTTGATCTTATTTTCATCTGTTATAGCGATATTAGGATTGTGCGGGTGAAGCGTATTAAAATAATTTCATGCAAAATTATCCTTTGAAACATACTACAGACAACGGTTACTGAATGATAACGAAAGTATCCTTATTGAAAGGCAAATATAAAGCATAAATCCGTATTTGTTGCAATGCAAACAGCCCGGTTTCCCGGGCTGCTTTAGATAAGGTGATTAGATCAATTTTAGAATGTTAATCTGAACCGGATGCGGCAACTACTTACCTCATTCAGCCTTAGGGCACCTTAAAACCTCATCCGCCCTTCGGGCACCTTCTCCAAAAGAGAAGGAAACAGGTATTCTTGGTTTTTTAGAGAAGGAAACAGGTATTCTTGTTTTTTTTTGGAGAAGAAAAGAGGTACCCTTGTTTTTGGGGATGTTAGTTTGCTGCCACAGCAACAGGCACCATGCTGAAATCGATTACAAGTGATTCGCCGGGAGCCACAGTATTTTTAGTGGCTTGTGGTGTAATGTATCCGGGAGCGAAACAATTTATAACGCAATCGCCAGCTACAACCTCGTCTATTTCGTAGTATCCGTCTTCGTCGGTGGTGTAGGTGGTATCGACACCCTTTACCGCTATCAGGGCATTTGCAACCGGTGTGCCTTCAGGGCTTCGGGTTACGGTTCCTGAGATATCGGAAGTTTCGGTTGTAACTGATTTTTTCCTGCCAGGTTTTTTGCGGGCACGACTGGTAGTATATTCGTTATAAAAGGCCGGAAAGGTTTCCTTGCTGTTAGATACGAAAGGGTCGAGTTCCTCTTTCAGAATAAGGACATTATCCGAAATGAGCTTAATGAGTTCAGCACGAACCGTTTTCCTTACGTTGAATTCGTAACCAGCACTTTCGTATATTGATTTGAAACTACTGATTAAATTCTTGAGCTGAACCAGTTTTTCGGCTGTATAACCTGTGGTAACTGCCATCTCTTCATTTCCTTTCAACTCGTCGTACACTCGGGTAGCAACCTCGGGGAGTTCGTGAATTTTAGTTCTGTTTAAGGCTACCAGGTTTTTCTTGAGTGCCTGCATTAAAGGAACATTCTTTTGCCTGCGGGCTAAAATTATTCCTGAACCAATGGCAAGACGTAATTCGTCTCTTAATTGTTTCTGAGTATCGATTTTTATAGCGAATATCTCAGTTTTAGGCTTATTGAGGATGGATATTTTGGTCGCAATAAGATCCCGGTTACCGATAAACAATTCCTTAGCTGCAATGGTTCCGGGATATCCCACCATGGCATCCTCATTATTGTTTAATACACTTATTGTAATGTTGAATTTGTCGATTTGTTTAAATATATATTTCATTTTCTTTTTTTTTTTTGTTTGGATGCAAGTATTGATTAACAAGTGTTTATAGCACCATAAACCCGTACCTGCGTGAAAAATTATTTTAGTTGCTGCGGTTAATAAGCCAGGCCGCAATGGCAAATGTAAAATCAGGAAAATATAAATGGAGGCGGTAGCCCCGGAGAGGGTTTGCCTAATAATTTTTCGGTATAAATACGTTCGTCGAACTGTGGAGCATACTTGCGCTTAGGTTTCAGAAATGGCAGAAGCGACCAGCGCAATCCTGTAGATTTAATCACTTCGATTGCGTATCGGATTTTATTATGTTGTGCAATAAGCTGCATAAGCTCAAACATAACATCCGGTGTTTGTGCCTGACGGACAGATAGAAATGCGTTTATTCCGGCTTCGAGGCGTGTTGTTATTGCAATAAGATGCGATTTTAAAGATTTGTTGCTTCTAAATACCATTTATGTACGTATTAAATTAATTTGAAATGTGTTGAGATGAAAATACAATATTTAGTAAAAACACCTGTATTAAGAGTTGGTTTAAAAACATTATTTCAGTCATATAAGAAAGGATTTGCAAGTAAAGAGGGACGAAATGCTGAATGGCGAAATGCTGAAAATATGTATTTCAGGTGTTTTCGGAATGCGGTTTTCGAACCTCTTATGTAAACTAAACTTTCTCATACTTTCCAGTAATTATTAAAATGTGCATAATGTTTATATCAATAGAAAAAACTATGAAACTGTTAAAATATGCTAAAAAATGTTAATATTTTCTGTATTATTAAGTGAAATACTGAAAATCAAGTGTTTGAAATTAACTTTTCTGACGATTTGTCACGTTAATACTGACAAAATCAGCTAAAAGCTCCTGAAAAAATGACACATGCAGATGAATATATTTTATAGATCAGGGTGGAACACTATAAAAACAGCTTGCCCGGTAAAAGGAATAGCAAGTCTCACAATTACGATCAGCAAGTCCACAATTACGTTAACAATTTTACAATTACGATCAGCAAGTCCACAATTACGTTAACAATTTTACAATTACGTATAGCAAGTCCACAATTACGGATAGCAAGTTCACAATTACGGATAGCAAACCCACAATTACGAATAGCATGCGAACAATTACGGATGCGATTGAACAAATGTTACTAATCAGCCCTTGAATAATCCATTTTGCCACAGATTTCACAGATTTGCACAGATTTAATACTGATTTCAGCCGTTTTCATAAAAAAGAAAAGACCTGCCGACATGTGTACTTATCTTTGAAATCAGAGTAATCTGTGCCTTGTATTCATTTTTCAATGCATTGACCTTGCTGATTAGTTAAGAACAAATTTATATGCATACTTTATTTTAAAAATATTTCAAATTGTATTTAAATTTCAGGGTGCATCAAAATAATATTTAGCCAATAAAGATCGGTTTCAGGATTTATTCCTTATCTTTGAACAAGCATTCGGAGTATTAAATAAATCCATGGCTGTTTTCATTATATAGAGACCCGGAGATTCTTAATTATGATACAAATCAAGAAGTTATACCACAGAGGCGAATTTCGGATCGGGATGTATTTTGGATATGAGTCTGCTCTTAAAGAGAAAGCAAAGAGTATAGATGCCCGCTGGAGCCTGAAAATAAAAGTTGGTAAATTGCCTGTTACAGCTAAATATTATTTTATAGCACCTATCCATCCTTAATAAATATAACTGCCACAGTATATGATAAATATTAGTCGCATAATCCATCGCAATGAAGCCCGGTATAAGCTTGAGTTTGCATATAATGTAACAATTGCCGGCAAAATCAGAGGTATTAAAAATGTAGCCTGGAGCCAGACACAGCGGGCTTGGCTTATACCTCAATCGGAAGAGGTATTGGCTGAATTACAGAAGCTATTCGACGCTTCGGAATTGCATTTTTTGAATGCAGAAATGGTACCTGATCTGATACTACCACAGGAACCAAATGCTACAATAGCAGTGAAGCCTGCTGAAGAAAGCATAAAATCCGACAGGAACCGGATTAAAATAGAGGTGATAGGACGAAAGATCATCCTTAAAATGCCTAAAAATGAAGCAGATATTAAATTTATCAACACACTTAAGTATAGCCACTGGGACGGTCGTATGTTCTGTTGGGAAATACCCGATTACCCCGGTAACCTTGAACGGATAAAGGATTATTTCGACAACCGTATTGATGAATTAATTATTCACGAAAAATATGATATAAGTCTGAACAACCAAACGAGGACTATCGGCAACAGGGAATTGCTGATTATAAAGTCCAATACAGGTAGGCTAAGGTTGATTTTCGGATACGAGGCTGCACTTATAAAACTGATAAAAACGTTTCCGTATCACAGTTGGGATGCAAATAACAAATGGTGGACGATACCTTATTCGGATAAATACCTTAACGAATTACAGGCACATGCGATTGATACAGGCATGAAAGTGAGTTATGAGGAAGCTCCGGCAAACACTGCAGGCGTAAAAAGAATGACCTCTTTTGATATTCCCAATTACCGCGAATGCCCGTCCGAAATGATATTGAAACTAACTGAGCTGCGCTATAGCGAAAATACGATAAAAATTTACAAGAGTTTATTCGAGGAGTTTATCAACTATTATCACAAATACGATATTAATACAATAGATGAGCCCCAGATAATCAGTTTTCTGCGTTTTCTGGTAATGGAAAGGAAGGTATCTACATCCTACCAGAACCAGGCTATAAACTCCATCAAGTTTTATTATGAAAAAGTGTTGGGTGGGCAACGCAAGTTTTATTTTATCGACCGTCCGAAAAAAGAAAAAGCCCTGCCTACGGTGCTTAATGAAGAGGAAGTAATACGATTAATTAAGAGTGCTGACAATATAAAGCACAAATGCATGCTGATGCTTGCCTATTCGTCGGGATTACGACTGGGTGAAATAATCAGGTTGCAGATCATCGATATTGACAGAGAGCGGATGCAGATAAAGGTAGTAGAAGGCAAAGGAAGGAAAGACAGGTACACGAAACTATCGGCCCGGTTTTTAGTTACATACGACCAATATATTGAAAAATACAAACCCAGGGAATATGTGTTTGAGGGAGTGAAAGGGGGCTTGTATTCGGAAAGCAGCGTTCAAAATATGATTAAAAGCGTGGTGGAGAAAGCTGGCATACAGAAAGAAACTTCGATGAAGACTTTGCGGCATACCTTTGCCACACATAGTTTGGAAAACGGTGTTGATTTGAGGTATATACAAAGTATGATGGGGCATTCCAGCAGCAAAACCACCGAAATATATACCCATATTACCACAAAAGGTTTTGATCAAATAAAAAGTCCGATGGATAATTTGGATATTTAAAAAATGTATATATTTGTTCGTGATTAAGGAATGTAAATAAGCTTTAAATATTACATGCTATGGATAATACTTTTGGGAAGAATAC
The DNA here is from genome assembly GCA_038237165.1 of Bacteroidales bacterium. Lineage (GTDB taxonomy): Bacteria > Bacteroidota > Bacteroidia > Bacteroidales > UBA4417 > UBA4417. The sequence goes on from JBBRYZ010000181.1 coordinate 7,216, forward strand.
TGTAATAATTGGAGTTTATATACAAAATCCGGATTACGACTAAGTGAAATATAACTA
>JBBRYZ010000182.1:0-7268 GCA_038237165.1 Bacteroidales bacterium
GCTTTCAACAAAATTGAAGGCTCAAAGCTTGTCGCTGTTATGCGGCGCGATGCTGTGATGGCTGAAGATTATGCCCGACGTCATAATGTTCCGAAATTCTATTCAGATGCAACTTTATTGATTAACGATCCCGATGTGAACGCGGTGTATATTGCTACACCTCCCGACACACATGCAAAATATGCCATTGAAACCATGAAAGCGGGCAAAGCAGTGTATGTGGAAAAACCTATGGCTCGTACAATAGCCGAATGCGAAGAGATGATTAGGGTGAGTGAAGAAACGGGCCAACCCTTGTTTGTAGCGTATTACCGTAGGAGGTTACCTGTTTTTCTGAAGATTAAGGAGCTGGTAGAAAACGGTGTTATTGGCGATGTAAAATACATTCACGTTCAATTGCACAATCCGCTTAAACCCGAAGAAACCGAACATGGGAAAGCAGCAGCCTGGCGGCTAATTCCTGAAATTTCGGGTGGCGGACATTTTCATGATCTGGCAGCACACCAGTTCGATTATCTTGAATACCTACTAGGCCCAATAAAGGAAGCAAAAGGCATATCACTCAACCAAACCGGGCATTATCCGGCTGACGATATAACAACGGCTACTTTCCTTTTTGAATCCGGAGTTGCCGGAATAGGATCCTGGTGTTTTTCAGTTCCTGAAAACCTGAAAGACGATACGACAATTCTAATCGGTTCAGAAGGTAAAATCACTTTTTCGTTTTTCGCACATCAGAATATTTTGGTTGAAAAAAGCGACGGAAGTCATCAAAATTACACTCTCCCACATCCTGAGAATATTCAGCAACCGCTTATCCAGACTATAGTTGATCAATTGCTTGGGAAAGGTGAATCACCGTCAACCGGAAAGACAGGAATACGTTCGACTATGATCATGGAATGGATTACTTCATAACAGAAAAGGCCATAGACTTAAAAATACAAACAGTAAAATGAATGGATTATTAAAGGTAATCGATATGAAAATCTCAAAATCAATAACATATACCATCTTTCTTTTCTTGGCAGCAGGTTTGCTTCAAGCTCAAACTAATAAAAATGACCAGGGTCAAGCCGGCTATAGAAGTAGTTATGAGGACAAAACTCTTTCCCCGACCAAATATCCATCATTGATGCCTTTCAACAGGTGGATTGAACCGGCCGGGAAACAGATTTATTTTGGCAACCCAAATCTTGAAAACCATTCGCTGGATGTCGTTTTTTCTCCCGATAAGAAATGGCTGGCTGTAGAAGGACGGTATGAAGTGTTGATTATTTCTCCAAAAGACAACAAGATTGTTGCCTCCCTGTCACTGGATAGTATTGTCAAAAAGAAAAATCTTATGAATACCTATTCAGGCATTTGCTGGGTTCAGGAAGGTGATGAGTACGGGCTTTTCTGGGGCGCTTCGTCATATACCGGTAATTCATACGTATGTGAAGCCCGATGGGAAAATGAAAAATTAACCGGTAGTGAATTTGTTGCCGTAAAAGCAGAAAAACCGGCAGAAACAGCTATACCAAATGAGATAATTTTACGAAAAGAAGATGACAGAAATTATATTTATGTTGTTTTGAACGGGAACAACACGGTAGTGAAAATGGATCTTGCCACTAAAGAAAAGATCTGGACCACCCCGGTTGGTGTTGCTCCTTTTGGCATTAGCAGTGCAAATGGGAAACTTTATGTAACTAACTGGGCAGGAGGAAATCCTGATTCAACGGATAAAAATGTTGCCGGTGTGCCATGGGGAAGTGCAAAAGTTGATCCGGTAAACGGCTCCACCAGGGAAGGATCTGTATCGGTTTTAGACCCAAAATCAGGCAAAATTCTTAAAGAAATAATTACAGGTCTGCATCCCAACGACATTGCTGTAAGCCACGACGGTAAATTTGTATATGTTGCTAATGCCAACAGCGACAATGTAAGCGTAATTTCTACTGCCAATGACCAGGTTACGGAAACAATTTCAGTGAGGTTATCTCCATCCATAAATTCATATTGGGGTGATTCGCCAAACGGGCTTGCCATTTCGCAGAACGATAAAGTGCTTTATGTTGCAAATGGAATGGATAATGCGGTTGCTGTGGTCACATTGGGTCAGAAATCGAGTAGTAAGGCAAAACAAAAAAACAGTGAAGTCAAAGGTTTTATACCGACAGGCGCTTATCCCGGAGCAGTTGCAGTTTTGGGGAATGGGAAATTGTATGTCGCCAATATTGAGGCGGAGGGAGCAAATGTTCCGTTAACTGCTGAAGGCACAGGCAAAACATCCTATAATTCACACCGTATGATGGCTTCGGTGTCTGTGATACCGGTACCTTGTAAAAAGAAGTTGCGGGAATACACGAATCAGGTGGAGTCGTCACAACAGTTTTTCAGACTTGCTCTTACAGCTTTACCTCCAAGGGCAGAGGCAGCCCCTGTGCCCGTTCCCGAAAGGATTGGAGAGCCTTCGGTGTTCAAACATGTGCTTTATATCATTAAAGAAAACAGGACCTATGACCAGATTCTGGGTGATATGAAAAAAGGAGATGGTGAACCGAGCCTTGCTGTTTTCGGACAGCAAATCACTCCCAATTCTCACGATCTCTGCGATAAATACCTGTTACTCGATAACTTTTATGCTTCCGGCAAATGCTCTGCCGAAGGTCATCAGTGGACCGATGCCGCCATCGTAACCGATAATATTGAAAAAAATGTGCGTGCCTGGTTCCGCTCTTATCCACACGTACAGGAAGATGCGCTTGTTTATGCCCCAACCGGATTCCTGTGGGATAACGGACTGAAATATGGGAAAAACGTAAGGATTTACGGTGAAGCTTCGGTGCCGGAATATGATCCCAATTTCACCTGGACTTCCATTTACAACGGTTACCTGAATAAGGAGAAATTCGTATTCAAAAATAAAACCACTATTAAGCCAGTCGAAAAAATATTGAGTGAAACCTATCCTTCGTATGATGATCATAAGATCCCGGATGCAATCAGGGCCGAGGCATTTATAAAGGAATTGGAAGGCTATGAACAAATGGAAGGCGACCAGCTCCCTGAGCTTATGATTATGGCTCTGCCTTGCGACCATACCGGCGGAACCCGGCCAGGGCTTCCAACACCTCGTGCTATGATTGCCGACAATGATCTGGCGCTTGGTCGTATTGTGGAAGCAATGAGCAAAAGCCGTTTCTGGAAGAATACCGTGATTTTCGTTACCGAAGACGATTCACAGTCAGGCTGGGATCATGTTTCGGCTTACCGCACGGTTGGCATGGTGATAAGTCCATATTCCAAAACCGGCGCCGTAAATCATACCAATTACAACCAGACTTCGATGGTACGCACCATTGAACAAATCCTGGGTATTCCTCCAATGAATATAATGGATGCAACGGCAATGCCGATGTTTGATTGTTTTTCTCATCAGCCGGATTTAACTCCATACGAAGCGCTGCCTAACCAGATTCCTCTTGATGAAATGAATCCTAAACTTTCAAGTTTGAAAGGCGCCGCTCTTCATTACGCACAAAAAAGCATGGAGCCGCAGTTTGATGGAATCGATTCTGGAGATGATGACCTTTTTAACCGTATTCTTTGGTTTGCAATGAAAGGGAATGAAAAATATCCGAAAAGGTATAGCGGAAAAGATTTGGATTAGAAAATAATCGTCCATAAATGATGAAGGACGATAAAAATCTATCATTCTAAGAAGGCTGCCTCCAAAGGGTGGCCTTTTTTTAATGAAAGGGTAGAGCTTTATCTGGTATTTATTTTCAAAGAATGGCGTTTAAAATTGTTATTCCTGATATCTCCTGTTAAAATAAACTATTTATAAACTTGTATATCAACAGGATAGAATAGGTTGACAAAAATTACTCAATGTATTGAGTAAAAGTACTCAGAATAATGAGTAAAAATGCTCAATATATTGCTTAAAATTACTCATTTCGCTCAGAAAAAAGATTAGTGCGCCCGGTATTCCTTGACATCATATTAGCAGAAGTGCTGTATTAGAAAAATGGGAATTGAGGTTGCAGGATGAATAACCCGCTTTGCAGACAAACCCTCCTAATTAGCATAATACAATTTTAATACGTTTTCGAAGATTATACTTTTGATCCGGTATTAATCTTAAATTTGAAAAGTATGAAAAAATCAGTGATTGTTTTGTTGCATGCCGGGTATTGGATGATGTATCTTCTGTTGTTGATAATGTTTAGTGTGCTTATGAGTTTGCCTAAATTGAACATAGGCGAAAGTATACCTTTCAAATATATTTTTTCTATCATCACCTCAAGTGCTATAATCCCTGCCGTTCTTAGTTTTTATTTCTTTTATTCGATCCTATATTCGAAGTTTTATATACGGAAAAAAATTGCAAAGTTTATCGTTTCCGGAATTTCGGTTTCAATAATTTCTACTTTGATAGGATGGATAATTTTGATGATTGTAGCATCTTTTATGGCAGGGTCTATGGGTTCTCCTTTAAATTCACCATCATTATTTATTCTGATAATTCTTATTTGCACTGTTAATGCTCTTGCCAATGGTATTGTTGGATTGGTTATGAAGGGATTTATTACGGCTTACGGCGATATTAAGCTGAAAGAAGATCTGAATCAGAAGAATTATGAAATGGAACTGGCGCTTATCAAATCGCAGATCAGTCCACACTTTTTATTCAACACATTAAATAATATTGATGTGCTAATCGAAAAAGATGCTGCTAAAGCTTCCGCTTATCTGAAGAAATTATCTGATATCATGCGTTTTATGTTGTACGAAACCAGGACGGAACTGATTGAACTTGGGAAAGAACTAACTTATATCGAAAAATACATCGAACTTCAGAAAATCAGGACATCCAATCTCAACTATGTGAATTATTCAGTAAAAGGCAATGAGGACGTCCTATTAATTGCGCCCATGCTGTTTATTCCATTTATCGAAAATGCTTTTAAATTTGCTGAAAATAAAAAGATTGAAAATGCAATTAAAATACTGGTCAATATTGAAGATGAGAGGATAATATTTTCCTGTGACAACATTTATGCAGACAATCTTCAGCCAGATCCTACCAAAAGCGGACTAGGCAATGAACTTATACGGAAGCGTCTATCTTTATTGTATCCAGGCAAACACTCTTTAGATATCAGCAATGAAAACAATATTTACAAAGTGAAATTAATTCTTTCGAAATGAAAATCAACTGTATTATAGTTGAGGATGAGCCACTTGCGCTGGATCGTATGGCGGGTTATGTGCTGAAACTTCCCTACCTTAACCTGCTTTCAACCTTTGATAATGGTATAGATGCGCTGGTATTTTTAAAGTCAAATCGAGTTGATCTTGTTTTTCTCGACATAAATATGGGCGAATTTTCAGGCATTCAGCTTTTGGAAACTTTAAATGTAAAACTTGAAATTATTATCACAACCGCTTATACAGAATATGCACTGAAGGGATTTGACCAGCATGTTACTGATTATCTTTTAAAACCGTTTACGTTTGAACGTTTTGTGCTGGCTGTTGACAGAGTGCAGGCAAACTTGTCGAAACGGGAAACCACACCTGACAAGAATTTTATCTTTATCAAAACAGAATACCGCCTTGAAAAACTCCTTCTGAGCGAAATACTTTACATCGAGGGTATGAGAGATTATCGCAGCATTTTCACAACCAATAAGCGAATTATGACGCTTAAGCCATTTAAGGAATTTGAACTGGACATTCCATCAAGAGTGATTTGCAGAGTGCATAAATCATTTATGGTTGCTCTGGATAAAATAGATTCGGTGGAAAGAGACCGCATAAGGATTAAAGACGTTATAATACCCATTTCGGAAACCTATAAGAAATCCTTTTTTGAACGTATTAATCAACCAATAAAGTAATATGGTATTGGTTGATCAGCTGAAAATGAACCTCAGCTAAATAACAAAGGCGACCCGTTGAAGGTCGCCTTTGCTCCATAATTTGATTTTATAAATTAGTTTCCGCAACTGCACCCACAGCCACATCCACCTTCCATAAGTTTTATTACTCCTAATTCTCTTCCTACTTTAGTGAAAGCTGTAATACATTTGTCCAGCTGTTCACGTGTGTGTGCGGCTGAAATCTGCACACGGATACGGGCCTTGTCTTTAGGAACAACAGGATAGTAAAAACCGATTACATAAATTCCTTCGTTGAGCAGTCTGGCTGCCATTTCCTGGCTCAGTTTTGCATCATATAACATAACGGCACAGATGGCACTTTGCGTAGGTTTGATGTCAAAACCAACTTCGAGCATTTTCTCAACAAAATAGGTGGTGTTTTCGTGCAACTTATCCTGCAACTCATTGGTTTCGCTCATCATATCAAACATACGAATGCCTGCAGCTGCAACTACCGGTGGTATTGAATTGCTGAAAAGATAAGGGCGTGAACGCTGACGAAGCAGATCGATAATTTCTTTTTTGCCGGTTGTAAATCCGCCAATCGCTCCACCGAATGCTTTTCCTAATGTGCCGGTAATAATCTCAATTTTGCCTTTCAGGTTGTGAAGTTCAGTAATACCGCGACCGGTTTTTCCGACAACTCCTGCCGAGTGGCATTCATCCACCATAATCATGGCATCGTATTTCTGGGCCAGAGCATAAATTTCGTCCAGCTTGGCTGCGTTTCCATCCATGGAGAAAACGGCATCAGTAACGATAAGCCTGAAATTCTGAGCCTGTGCCAGTTTCAACTGTTCTTCCAGGTCGGCCATATTGGAATTTTCGTAACGGTAACGTTGTGCTTTACAAAGCCTTACACCGTCGATAATGGAAGCATGGTTGAGAGAATCGGAGATAATAGCATCATTTTCACCCAGAAGAGGTTCGAAAACTCCGCCGTTGGCATCGAAGCAGGCAGCATAAAGGATGGTATCTTCAGTTCCGAAAAACTCTGCAATTTTAGCTTCCAGGGTTTTGTGGAGGTCCATGGTGCCGCAGATAAACCGCACCGACGAAAGGCCGTAACCATGTGTATCAAGAGCTTCTTTGGCGGCAGCAATCAGCTGCGGATTGTTCGATAGTCCAAGGTAATTGTTAGCGCAGAAGTTGAGCACTTCGGCACCTGAACTGATCGTGATTTCGGCACCCTGAGGCGAAACGATAACACGTTCGTTTTTAAATAAACCGGCTTCTTTAATCCCGGCAAGTTCTTTGGTAAGATGATCCTGAAATTTGGAGTACATATTGTCTTGATATTTAATGATTTCACTTGTAAAAATGGTCTTTAAA
>JBBRYZ010000183.1:0-6977 GCA_038237165.1 Bacteroidales bacterium
AATTTGACTGCTCTTCCAGGCTTTTCCAATATTTCTTTTCCATTTATATAGAGTGGTATAAAGGGTTCTTTTTTGATTGATGGGATTGATGAGATTGATGAGATTGATGAGTGATTGATGAGATTGATGAGATTGGTGAGATTGATGAGATTGGTGAGATTGGTGAGATTGATGAAATTGGTGAACTGATTAATAATGGCATTTGGCACAATCAATTCCTCCAAGGCGCTCGGCAGTGATCTTTTTACCTGCTTTGGCATCGTCGTGTAAGGCTTTGAAGCTTTCGTAATATTTATTATTCATAGCCTGAATACCTGTCGTACGGTGACAGTTTACACACCATCCCATCGAAAGATCCGAAACCTGTTTTACCAGATCCATTGTTTCAACCGGTCCATGGCAGGTTTGACATTCAACTTTTCCAGCTCCAACATGCTGGGCATGGCTGAAGAACACATGATCAGGTAATTTGTGGATGCGAACCCATTCAATCGGTTTACCCGATGCTTCGGCGCGGTATATTTTGTTGATTTCAAATTTCCCCGAACGACTGCCGGCAGTTACCACTTTATGGCAATTCATACAAAGGTTTGATGAAGGTAATCCTGCTGATTTGCTGTAAGTTGCTATTGAATGGCAGTATTGGCACTGGATTTTATTTTGCCCCACATGTACTTTATGTGAAAATTTGATAGGCTGATCAGGCATATAATTCTTTGTCCGACCCAGGTTGATTCCTTCCTGTATAATAAGTGTGCCTTGAATACCTAACCCAGCAACAATGACAAGCGCATGAATCACGCGGTATTTCACTCTTTTAAACCAGATGAGGTCAGCCAGCGCAAGAGCCATCAGTAATCCCATGAAAAGGAAAAGCAACAACCTTGCAGGAAATGTCTTTTCCCAGGTCATTCCATCTTTTCCCACTTTCGACAGGTAAGCCGAAATATCATAAATTTCCTTATCCGAAAGTTGCAGACCTTTATGAACTTCGGTCATTTTTGCGGAAGTTGGCTCCCTGAGAACCTGGTAAAGGTTTGTTCCGTTTGGCTCCTGCCATGCTTTGGCAAGATCAACGGCTGAAGGATTGAAATTTAAGGTATCGGTAGCTACTACAGCATGACATGAAACACAATTAAGAGTTGTGCCTTCTTCGAACGGAATGACACCCGCAAACAGCCTTTCACCCCGTATAATTTCATCGCGCGAGAAACCATCTTTCTTGGTTATGTCAACCGAAACTTTAACGGCTTCCGCAGGTTTATACGTTTCAATATAAGTGATTAACTGATTAAGATCATCATCCGACAGGAATTTATGATCCGGCATCGGAATCTTGTTGTTTTCGTTAAAAAGCTTAACCGCAGTAGGATCATTAGCTTTCACCATATCCTGCGACGCTGTGATGAATTTTTTTAACCATTGTTTATCGTGTCGATCGGCAACGCCTTTCAGCCCCGGCCCAACCAGTTTTTCATCCGTGAGTTTGTGACACACGGCGCAGTTTTTATCGAAAATTGCTTTGCCTTTATCTTGTGCTTTCAAAACTGGACTGAATAGCATTCCGGCCATGAGGAGTATCAGCGGCGCTGTCAGTTTAAGAGTTATCAGTTTCCGTTTGTTGAATGCTTGTAGATGCATACTTTTTACTGATTAATAGGGTATATAAAATGACTATAGCGGCACTCAACATGGCTGAGCACCTGCGTGTCGTTTATGATTTATATTTGTATGAAGATGATCGGAAAAGTAAGTTTTTTATCATACTTTGTCTGTTGAGCGTTTTTCAAAACACCGCACAGCGAATTTAGATAATTAGCTAACTTTAAACAATACTATTTTTTAGGTTTTTTTAACATTTAAGTAGTATAGAATGATTCTAAATAAGTAATTGAATTAAAAATTAGAATTAAAGTACAGGAATACAAATAAATACAAGGTTTCTAAGTGATGTGTATGAATTTATTTATTTTCGGATTTAAGTATATAAATACTCAAATAAAATATTTATATAATACTAAATGATATGGCTATGTCAAGTAATGTATTTGATTAAAATAATGAAATTCTCCACTATTTCTATCAGTTTCATACAAAACTTAATAAATTATGCTCCTTTATCCATCAAAAAAATGATGACTTTTTTACTCAAACTCTTTATTATAGAGGATATCATATTTTTTTCACAAATTTAAATCCGCTTACCACTTACCACTTACCAATTACATCTTACAACTACCCCCCAACACTAGCCCTGATCCCAAATTCACCAAACTTCTCAATCGCCTTGGCAAGCGTTTTTTTATCCGGTTCTCTCAGTATTTCGAATTCATCTGATTTGCCTAGTTTCATATATTTATTCTGAGCGATACTGTGATAGGGCAGGAGATGGACCTCTTTTTTGTCACCGGCCAATTCAGAAATGAATTTAGCTGTTTGTTCAATATTCTCATCCGTATCATTCACCCCGCCAATTAAAGGAATCCGAATAATGATATGAACACCGGTTTTGGCAATTGCAACCAGGTTTTCAAGAATTCGTTCATTGCCGGTTCCAATCCATTTTTTGTGTAAGGCGGAATCTATCATCTTTAAATCATACAGAAACAGGTCCGCCTTATCAGCAATTTCAAGAATAGTTGCTGTATTAACATGCCCTGCGGTATCAATAGCCGTGTGAAAACCTTTCTTTTTACATTCATCAAGTAACTCAGTCAGCATTTTTATATGTACCAGCGGTTCTCCTCCCGAAAATGTAACCCCGCCACCCGACTGGTCGAAAAATATCCGCTCCTTCTCAATGATCTCCATGATTTCTTTCACCGTCATCACTTTCCCTGACATTTCGATGGCTTTGGTTGGACAAACTTCAGCACATTTCCCACATGTTTTACACAGATCAGCATCGGTTATTATGCCTTCGGGAGTAAGTGTGATTGCATGTTCAGGACAGGCATCAACGCAAGTTCCACATTTAATGCACTTTGCCGGAGAATACATTTTTTCGACTTTCGGCGAAATGCTTTCCGGGTTGTGGCACCATGCGCAATGCAGGTTACAACCTTTGAAAAAAACCACAACGCGTATGCCTGGTCCATCGTTAATGGCGTAGCGTTTTATGTCAAAAATCAAGCTTTCGGGCATTTGTTAGGAATAGCAATATTTTATTTGTGCTTAGTGTTTAGTGCTAAGTGCGTGGTGCATAGCGCCTTATGTTCAGTATCAGATACATTTCTACAAAGAAACTATGCACCAGGTACTATGCACCATGCACTAACTAAAATGAATCATTCTCCGTCCTTTCAATCACTTCCTGCTGCAGATCCGCATTCATATCGTTGAAATAGTCGCTGTAACCTGCCATTCGCACGAGCAAATCCTTATAATCTTCAGGACAGGCCTGGGCAGCATACAACGTAGCGGTATCCACTACATTAAACTGTATATGATGACCGCCAAGTGTAAAATAGCTGCGTATCAAATGGCCGACTTTTTTGATATCCTCTTCTTTTCGCATCATACTCGGCAGGAAACGCTGATTAAGCAAAGTGCCGCCCGATTTTACATGATCAAGTTTGGTAAGTGATTTCACAACAGCCGATGGTCCGTGAGTATCGGCACCATGCGATGGTGAAGTGCCGTCGGATATGGATTTTCCTGCCAGACGACCGTTAGGAGTTGCTCCCATTACCTTGCCGAAATACACATGGCAAGTGGTGGAAAGCATATTCAGATGATATTTCCCGCCGGGTTTAATATTTGGCTTGCCATCAATCGTTTCAACAAGGTCATTGTAAACCTTAATTGCAATTGAATCAGCATATTCATCATCATTGCCGAAAAATGGCGTCCGGTTAATGATGGTCTGACGCAGTAATTCCTCTCCTTCAAAATTCTTAAGCACAGCCTTTAAAACCCTGTCGATACCGAAAGTTTTTTCTTCAAACACATGTTTTTTCAGCGCTGCCAGGCTATCTGTAACCGTTCCTAATCCGCAGCATTGTATGTAACTGGTATTGTAACGTGGTCCGCCATCGTAATAATCACGGCCTTTGCTGATACAATCATCAATAACTACCGATAGAAATGGCGCCGGAGCATATTTTGCAAACATGCGGTCAATATAATTGCTCACCCTCATTTTTTGATCAACCACAAACCGGAGTTGTTTCAGAAAAGCATCATAAAGTTCATCGTAAGATTTGAAATTCCGCGGATCTCCGGTTTGTATTCCGACCATTTTCCCGGTTACCGGATTTATACCATTATTCAGAGTAACTTCAAATATTTTAGGAACATTGAGATAACCCGTTAACAGGTAAGCTTCCTTGCCGAAAGCACCCACTTCTATACATCCGCTGCAACCGCCTTCGCGTGCATCCTGCAATGATTTTCCCTGGCGCAGCATTTCCAGAATATAAATATCCGGATTAAAAACCGAAGGATAGCCATGTCCCTGCCGTATAACGTGAGCGGCGGCATGAAGAAATTTGTCAGGTGTTTTAGCACTGATATGCACGGAGTTACCAGGTTGAAGGATATGGAGTTCCTCAACTACTTCGAGCATAATATACGAAACCTCGCTGGTTCCATCCGAGCCATCGGACTTAACTCCACCCAAATTAATATTCGTAAAATCGTTGTAAGTTCCGCTTTCGCGTGCAGTAATCCCGACTTTAGGCGGCGCAGGATGATTGTTCACTTTTATCCAGAAACAGGAGATCAATTCCTTGGCTTCATCTCTGGTGAGCGTTCCTTCAGCTACTTCCTTGTCATAAAATGGCGCCAGGTGCTGATCGAAATGGCCAGGGTTCATGGCATCCCAGCCATTCAGCTCGGTAATTGTACCCAGGTGAACAAACCAGTACATTTGTATAGCTTCCCATAGATTTCGCGGAGCATGAGCCGGAACCCAACGGCATACTTCGGCTATCCGGCGAAGTTCAGTTGCCCTTTTCGGATCATTTTCTACGGAAGCAAGTTTTTCAGCCAGTTCCGCATGTCGTTCGGCAAACACGATAACCGCATCACACGATATATCCATTGCTTTCCATTGTTCAGCTTTATCTGTAGCTTCAGGATCATTCAAATAATCCAATGCAGCCAGGTTTGCAGCAATCTCCTTTTTGAAATCCAGCATTCCTTTTTGATAAATCTTACCATCGAGTGCAGTATGACCGGGTGCGCGCTGTTCCATAAATTCGGTAAAAAGCCCGGCTTCGTAAGCGGCACGCCATTCATCCGGAACGTGGCTGAAGATGCGTTCGCGCTGTGTTTTGCCCTGCCAGTAAGGAATTACCTCTTTTTCGTAAGTGTCAATATCTTGCTGGCTAATGGTATAGCGCTGCATATCACGGGTATTCAGCACATTAAAATCCTCCACGCTATGGCAGGTAAGCTCAGGGAAAGTAGATACACATTTTGGCTTTGGACCACGCTCACCTACAATCAGTTCACCTTCGCCAAGGTAAATAGTTTTTTTCTGGCAATGATCCATAAAATTCATTGCCCTTAAAACCGGGACGGAATATTTACCGTAATTTTCCTTGTAAAATGCAGTTTCGTGCAAAGCCCGTTCAATCGAAAGCGAAGGTTCGGCTTCAACACTCAGTTTCCGGAGTTTCTGCACACGTTCGTTCATGCCCGGACCAATACTGTTTTTTATAGGCTCATAGAAATTGCCTTCTGACGTTGCAGGCCTTTCCGGCGTTGCTGCATGTGGATTTATTTTTTCAAACATGGCTGTTTTTTTTGAATCTGATAGTAAGGAAATATTTACACGTAAGCGATAATGTTCGTAATCGGAAATACGAATCATTCTACTTTTAAAAGAAGTAAAAAAGGATAGGGAATTTAATTATAGAACATCAGGCACTCGAACAAGCGTCTGTAGTTTTTCAGCAGGGCAGGAATAAAAAGGGTTGCTTCCATTAATTCCACTGTATTTTTTTTTGGGGAAACCTGTTGTTTTATCAGCTCAGGTTTGTAGTAACAAAATTACATAAAACATCGGAACATCAATACGATATCCTGTAATTTAGATTTGATCTAAATGTTTTTAATATTTTCAGGGCGTGCCCGACGAAAAGCCGGTCGGGCTTTCCGCTGCAAGTCCTCGCCGTTCGTTCCTCGCGGCTGCGGGCTTTCCGCTTCAATCCCTCACGCAAAAGCTCACTTATGGAACCAGTCTCCAAGTCCCCTTGTCCCTCTGTCTCCTAGTCTCCCAGTCCCCCTAAACTCCCTTCCCCCATTCCGCCTCTACATCTTCAATGCTCTTCGGTTTTGGTTTTCCCAGCAATTCACATCCCGTATCGGTGATCAGGAAATCCTCTTCATTCCTCAAACCGCCAAAAGTTCTGAATTCATTAACCTTATCGAAATTAAAATAATCACCGTTTTGATTTGTTGCTTTCCAACTGTCAATCAGTTCGGGTATAAAATAAATCCCTGGTTCGATGGTAAAAACAAATCCGGGTTCCAGTTTACGACCCAGTCGCAGCGATTTAAGTCCAAACTGGGTACTTTTCGGCTCGCCTGCGTAGCCTACAAATACTTCGCCAAGGTCTTCCATATCATGAACATCCAAACCCATCATATGTCCTAATCCGCAAGGGAAAAACAAGGCATGAGCTCCGTTTTCAATAGCATCATCCACATTGCCTTTCATAAGTCCCAAATCCTTTAATCCACGCACAATCACGCGTGCCGACTCAAAATATACCTCCCTGAAATGAACACCAGGCTTTAACATGCTTATCGAAGTATTGTGGCTGTCGAGGCAAATGGAGTAAATATCTCTTTGCCGCGAAGTAAATTTCCCATTCACAGGCACCGTACTCGAAAGATCGCCGGCATATCCCATGGCAGTTTCAGCACCGGCATCCAACAGGAACATATCGCTGTCTTTAAGGATGTTTCCATGGTAATGATTATGAAGCGTTTGCCCGTTAATGGTGGCAATAATCGGGAAGGCTATC
>JBBRYZ010000184.1:0-6374 GCA_038237165.1 Bacteroidales bacterium
ACTGCCATGCTGTTGCGTATAAACATAGGAACTTTTTTCTCCCTCGATCGGTCAGGATTTACGGTTCCAAGGAATGAATCACCAAATATCCATACCGTTCGTCCGTCAGGCAGAAGCACTGAATAGTCTCCGTCTGCACCCGTAACACCGCAGCAATCCCTGGCAAACATTTTGGTGAACTTCTTATCCACAGAACATTTTGCGGACTCTGTTCTGGCTGAGGCCAGAGACTGAGCCTCAACAAGATTTCCGATACTAATTATTGATAGGCCTGTGATAATGAACAGAAACCTTTTCAAAACTGTCGTTATCATAAAAAAAACTTACTTTTATAATATACCAACTGAATTTAACTGTTGTATGGCGAAAGCATTTGCCCCAATTGCAATTGCTGAACTGGCGCTTATTTTCGATAATCCAACCCCTACTCGTGGCAGATCATCGTACAACACTATTCTATCGCTGCCTGGAATAGTGAGTGATTTAACCGAGCCGTTGGCAAATTCATCAAAGGTTTCTTCATCTTCCAGGTTAAAGACCTCAGCTGATAAGCGGGTGAATTTTCCCCCTGAAGGGCTTTCGTACTGTCTGTTGATTTCAGCAAACATGGCCGGCGAGAAAAGTTTCCAGGCAGAAGCCAGGCCACCGCCTATAACAACGACCCCGTCAATCAGTGTAAGCATGTTTGCGATGGAGTTTCCAAGTCCCTCACCGAAAATCCTGAAAGACTGAATAGCAGCTACTTTGTTTCCGCCTACGTTACCTTTTGCAATGTCAAAGATATCTTTTGGCATCAGGCTGCTTGTCATTTCAATTCCAGCTGCTTCGCAATACACACGTTGGATTGCCCTGGTACTTACACTTTCTTCGGCATTCCAATTCACTTCAGTTTTATTGGATGTATTATGAATACCTGCATCGTTCGAATTGTCGCCTTTCAGCATAATGCCTTCAAGTACAATCCCGCAGCCGAACCCGGTGCCTAATGTCAGGCCGACTAAATTCCTGAATTGCTTGATTCCGCCTTTTTCACGGATACGCTTGTTCAGATCGGGTAAAAAGCCTGCTAAAGCCTCACCGTATGCAAATAAATTACCATCGTTATTAATAAATACCGGCAGTTTAAACCTTTCTTCCAGCATAGGACCTAAAGGAACTCCTCCGTTAAAACCTTTCAGATTAGGCAAATCACCGATGATCCCTTTTGCATAATCGGCCGGACCAGGGAATGCGAAGCTTATGGCATCAGCTTTTTGATCCAAAAGAGCGATTACACTTTCGAAGCCCGAATAGATGGTATTGATGCACTTTTCGAGATCGTGGGCATTTGAAGCGCGGATAGTTGGTGTTACTATTTCGCGTCCGCCCTGGTATGCTGAGAAAACAAAATTTGTTCCACCAGCGTCGAGCGTTAGCACTACATGTTTGTCGGTATTTATATTCATAGGTTTAGTCTTTTTCTATTTTTTAATAGCGTAATACGTGGCATATGCTACATAAACAATGCAGGCCAGCAGAACATAAATGCTCGCTGTAGCTGTGAAAAGATCGCTTAAAAATCCTGCGACTGGTGGGATGATTGCTCCTCCGCAAACTGCAAGAATGATAAGTCCCGAAAGTTCGTTTGCATAATCAGGCTTGCTCTGAACAATGATAGCAAACACGATCGGAAACACATTCGAAAATCCGAAACCAGCCACAAAGATCATTATCCTGGTAAGAAGCAGGTCGTGGCTTACGATAAGCCCTATCAGTCCAACTAATGTGATTATGGTACTTACTACCAGCGATAGTTTTGCATCCACTTTCCTGAGAAGAAAGGCTCCGAGAAACCTTCCTGTCATCAACGAAGCAAAATAGATGCTTATTCCTAAACTTGCGGATTCAATGCTGATTGGGAAGCGGCTGTTCAGGAAGTTGGCTATGCTTGTATTCATGGTAACATCAAAACCGACCATAAAAAATATGGCAAATACCATGACCAGGATATACGGATTCTTTAATAAAACAAATACGCTTTTGATGGTAGCGCGGGCTTTATCCGGTTGGGTTTCTTCAATTTTAACTGAATTTAACCACAGTGCTGATATAAATGAGATGAGGGCATACAAAGGAAAAATATATTTCCAGTTACCTGTATAGAGGGCCATACCTGCTGCAATAATTGGGCCCAACATGGAGGCAATTGCTTTTACAAACTGTGATAAACTGAGGTTTGCAGCCTTGCTGTCGTGAGATGAAATATCGAGCAAAAGTGGATTTGCTGAAACCTGAAGAATAGTGTTACCTATACCAAGAACAGCAAAACCAATTATAGATGTAGTTAGTGAGTAATAAAAAAACGGAATAAGTACTCCGATCCCTGTTAATACCATTCCAATATTCACAGTCAGGCGTTTTCCCCTGTTATCCTGGAATACTCCGGTAGGTATGGCCAAAAGTGCAAACCAGATAAAAACCATGAATGGCAGTATTTGTGCCACTGTATTAGAAAGCCCGAAATCCTGTTTTACATATCCTGTTGACAAGCCAACCACATCAACAAATCCCATTACGTAGAATGAGAAAATTACTGGTAAAAATTGTTTTAAAGAGGTTTTCTTTTCCATTTATTTTAGTTTTTATCCATTAGTTCTTACATACGCTTTCATTGTAGCACACTCTTTTCCTTCCGATTCACCGTAAGGTCTGATAGTATATTCCCCCACAGTGGCCGGAACTATAAATGTTTCGGCATAGTGAACTATAAAAGGATCAAACGATTCGGTCGGGCTTTCGACTATGGCCTCACGACCTTCGACCAGGACAATAACATTAACTCCATCATTCGTATTATGAAGTGCTGGTTTAGTAAACCAATGCCGCCTGGTTTCGATAAATTCCAGTTCGTGAAGGCCTGTTTTTTCTTCACGCCAGCCATCCCCTTTTGCCAATTCATCAATCCTGTCCACTAAGTTTTCACGAACCCAGTTTTCATCGCGATTCCATTGGATGTTCTCAATGCCATGATCGATGTTGATTGGTCTTGGATTTCCATCCATTCCCAAACGGCCCCAATCCCAAAGTTTAAATGTGAAAATATACGGGGTGGCACTTATTTCGAGCACCATGCATCCTTTGGCTGAGCAATGTATGGTTCCAGCAGGAATTAAAAAATGATCGTGTTTTTTTGCCGGCCACGTTTTAATATAAGTTGAAGCATTAAAATCTGTGTCGCTTGTTTGTGCTTTTTTTAAGTTAGCAAGCATTTTGGCAGAGTCAACATTTTCTTTTAATCCAAGATAAACGCTGGCTTCTTTGTCAGCATCCAGGATGTAATAGCTTTCATCCTGTGTGTAATGCATACCGAATTTTTCCTGGATATATTCAGTCAAAGGATGAACCTGTAAGCTTAAATTCCCGCCACCAATAGTATCCAAAAAATCGAATCTGATCGGGAATTCGTCTCCAAAACGAGCATAAACCGGCTTGCCTAACAATTCAACTGGTTTAGTAAAAACAAGATTAATTGAAGGTGTTTCAAACCTGATTTCGCCAAATTTGAGGAAAAGGCTGTTCTCTTCGGGTACACAATTAAAACACCAGGCGTAATTCTCTGAATTTTTGTCCAGATCAAACATTTCTTTCATCCATTGTCCGCCCCATGGACCGGCATCAAAATAAGGGACCACACTGAATGGTCGCTTTGCAGTCTGCTTCATTCCTTCTGAAAAGGCTTCTGCGGTTAACATCACAGGATTGTCAGCCAGATTTGTATCCAGAATAAAATCCCAGCGATTCATGACTTCTTTCTTGAGCTTGTCACAAACTCTCCAATCCACAAAATATGTGCGCTTGTACTGGCTTTCGAAACTATCGTCATAATTAGTAATCCCAAGATTGGAAACTTCATTGCGTCGCATCCGTTTCTGAATTTCCCAACGTGCCATATCAGCATAAATGAGCATATCAAAATCCGGAAATACCAAGGTAGCTCCGGTACCATATATAAGAATCGTACCTTTTTCTATCGCCAGAATCTCAGATATGATGGCATCAACCTTCTCCGTATCACAAAAGTCATGCATCGAAAGACGGGTCATGTACCCAAATATCCTGTCGTCAGTTACATCAGGGAAAGTGATATCCCTGATTTCGTTTTCCGGCAACATCGCTTCCCTGGCATCAAAAACCGCATCACATTTCAATTTATTAATCAGAGAATCGAAAATCTCAACATCGTTTATGCCCTGGTAAAATTCAATTGCGATAACTTTTTTTGCCTTTTGGTTCCCGGATATCTCCATGTTTAACCGGGTAACAATATCATCCCATCCGGCAATACAGCCCGCATCTTTACCCTTTATTTTTATTTCCGGATTCTTATTGTAATTTGAATTCAAATCATATTTTTTTTAAAATGAGTGTCATTTTTCTTTGAAGTGTAAAACCCCCAAAAAACATCAATCAACATTTCCTATCATCCTTACTTCACCACCGGCGGTAAACTCCCAACACCCCAGTTTTTATTTGGCTGTTTGCCTAGCCATATTTCGAGCATCCCACCTTTTGCAAAGTCGTTGTGCGTAAACCAGAAATCATTCAATTCATTTCCATTTAGCTTTACACTCTGAATATACATGTTCTCTTTTGAGTTATTATACGTGGTGATAGTAAATGCTTTACCCTTGTAATATTTAGGATCAAGTTTAATGATAACACTGTCAAATACAGGGCTGGTAATTTCATAAACAGGAGTTACTGACGCATTGCCTTGCAAACTGAATAATCCAATGGACATTAATGCACTTAAGCCTCCCATCTGTCCCTGATCCTCATCATGACCGCCGTAACCTAAGTCAGGAGTTACTCCGCCGTAGGCCTGTTCCTGAACTCTGCGTACCCAATACTGAGTTAACCATGGTTTGCCGGCATAATTAAATACATGCGCATTGGATAATCCAGGCTGGTTGGCATAACTCACATATCCGTCGTTGTAATCAAAAACAAAATCCTGTGGAGCAGCTTTTTCAAAAGCAAAATTTAGTTTTTCGCAAAGTTTGTCGTTGCCACCCATTAAAGCAGCCAACCCCGGAATATCGTGCGAAACGCCCCATGTTGCCTGCCACGCATTGGCTTCTACCCAGCCTGCACCGCTCAAAGGATCATTGTGAACAAATTTACCAGCAGCATCTTTGGGAAACAAAAGATTTTGTTCAGGATTAAAACAAGCTTTCCATCCCTGTGCCCGTTTTGAGAAATAACTATAATCCTTTTTTTTGCCAAGTTTGTAAGCCATCTGAGCAACAGCCCAATCCTGAAAAGCAGCTTCGATGGTTATACCCGCGTTATCTTTCCACCAACCGTGCTTAATGTAAAACGTTACATTATCCTCACTACCAAGCATTCCACCGGGCATCTGGTTTCTCTTTACCACATCAAAAGCGTGGTTTACGTCAACTTTTGTTAGCAATCCTTTTTGGAAAGTACCTGCAATAAGGTTAGCCGCAGGATCACTTGTCATAATATAGGAATACCCGCCACCTGAAGGTCCTCGGGGTAACAACCCGCCATTATCCGCATATTGTATCATTGATGCCGACAACTCGTCCTGAACTTCAGGCCAGCCAAGTCCCCATAAAATATTCAGGTTCCATTGCGTAAGCCACAAGGCGTCAGAGCTATACGTATTATATTTCAACTTGCCATTTACATCTTTCGGCAGTTGCTTTACTTTAAAAACGGCATCAGTAAAATTGCCTTCACGGGTGCCGGTAGTTCTGTCAGGGTAGTCTCCTGATACATCGTTTATTTTTTGACGACCAAGTAGCACATGCCATAAATCAGTATAAAACTTGATCTTCTGATCGGAAGTGCCACCTTTAACATCTATCTTCCCGAGCCATTCATTCCATATTTGCCGTGTTTTATTTCTGATAGCGTCAAAATCCCAGGAAGGACATTCCGTTTCGAGGTTATTCCTTGCATTATCAATACTGGTATACGAAATTGCCACCTTCATTTTTATTTGATCTCCGCCTTTTACATCGTATTTAGCCGAAACTCCGGCACTATCACCATTCAGCACGGACAGGTTTTTTAATAAAGTTCTTCCTTTCCAGCCATCTAACGAACTGGTAGCTTTATCGAATTGAATAACAAAATAAACTTTAATATCCTTTGGCCCTCCCCAATAGCGTTTTACAGAACTAAAAGAACCTACAAATTCCTTATCATTTATCTTTTTAACTTCTGCATTGCACATCGTGCTGTTTGAAGTGTATCCGCCAAGGTTAACCAGGATTTGAGCAGGCATATCCTGTGTATACCTGAAGCGATAAAAACTGACTCTCTCAGTGGCTGTCAATTCAACCCAGGTTTGGGGTTGTTTTAAA
>JBBRYZ010000185.1:0-6351 GCA_038237165.1 Bacteroidales bacterium
CGGGTTACACCTTTATTCCCGGTGGCGGATAAGGCGTCTTTGTAATTGAGTGAGGAAAAGGCAACTTTGATCAGAACTCCATTTTGAGGAAGTTCACTGGTATTCCGTTCATTCACCTGGTGGTGGAACGAACCGTCAGATTCTTCGGTAACCCAATATGCTTTGAAAGGAAAACTTTTCATCTGTTTTTTTTTAAACCACAGAGGCACGGATGGCACGGAGGAACACTGAGGCATTAGTGAAACTTAAATTTTTCTATGATTAACTCAACTATCTAAACGCATCAACTGCAAGAGTGAAAAAATCTAGGTGTTTCTCAATGTAATCTGTGCCTCTGTGGTTTATCTTATTTACTAACTCTGAAACCATGAAACTTTGAAACCATGAAACTCTGAAACCCTTAATCCTCGTGTCTCCGATCCATCTCCCGTTTATTGTCTTTTGTTTTCAGTGTCTCGCGTTTGTCGTACAGCTTTTTACCTTTGGCGATGGAAATAGTAATCTTACACAATCCTTTTTCGTTAATAAACATCTCGATAGGAACAATAGTAAGTCCTTTTTCACGCGTTTTTCCAATGATTTTTTTTAGTTCCTGCCGGTTAAGCAATAGTTTTCGTGCACGTTTGGCAATATGGTTGAACTGGTTGCCGAATTTGTATTCCGAAATATGCGCATTCAGCAGAAACAATTCATCCTTTTCGAAAGCGCAATAGCTATCAGTAAGGTTAACTTTTCCATCGCGGACTGATTTGATCTCAGTACCCAGCAACATAATACCGGCTGTAAACTGTTCGACGAGGAAATACTCGTGCCAGGCTTTTTTATTCTTTATGGTAATGATATTCGGCATAGGAGGGCAAAGGTAGGAAAAATAGGAGTTGGGGGTAGGATTTAGGGGTTAGGGTATGAAAAATAGAACTATTTGGGTTCATTTCTTGCTTGTGATCATTATAAACTGACCAAAGATCTGGATCTTCCCTAAACCTTAAACACTAAATCCTAACCCCTTCAATTTACAATTTAACCAAAATCCCCGTCATAAAATTAATCCCTGCCTGCGGGAAATAGCCATCCTGTTTCTGCAAAGTGTTTTCAAAAGAATAACGGTAAACCCAGGCATTCGATTCGTACTTTTCGTTCAGCAGGTTGTTAATCATCAGCGAAAAACTTATCTCTTTAACGAATCCGGGGTTAAGCGTATATTTTACCAGTAGATTGTTTACAAAATACGGATCGAGTTGTCGGTCGCTGCTTTGGGTATTGTCAATGTATTGACGGCCGACATACTTACTGATCAGGTTAACATTAAAACCTTTGAAAGCCATCCAGTTTAATGAACTGTTTGCAATTACTGAAGGCGAAAAGGACAAGTCCGTATTTTTATGATTTACTGCCGTTTGCTCATACGTATCCCAGTTATCAATATACTCGGTAAATGTTTTGATTTTATTATGACTCAGCGTTACGGATGGCTCCCAAGATAGTTTTTCTGTTATCAATACTTTTGCCGATAACTCTATACCGGCCCGGTAACTGGAATGTACATTTATCATAATGGCTGATCCTACATCGTTGATTGCACCGGTAAGTACAAGTTGCTGATTATAATACATATAATATGCATTTGCATTAATAGCCACATGGTTTGTGCTGAAAGAATAGCCAGCTTCTGCATCATATAGCTTTTCGGGCTGTGGAACAGGTTTCGAAGGATCGGCATCCACAAAATTATCGCGGTTAGGCTCGCGATGTGCAATTGATAAGGATGCATATAGGTTTTGGTTTCCTGTCGGGTTATAGGATAAGCCAGCTTTGGGATTGAAAAAGTTAAAGCTGTGATTTTGAGTGATGTCGCGGCCGTCGTTATCAATTCCATTAATGGAATAATCAATACGGCGATATTGAAGATCGAGCCAGGTATGTAGCTTTTCAGTAACGGCATATTCGGTTTTTATAAAAATATTGAAGTCTTTTTTCAATGCTTTGCTTCTGTACCATTCGTGATTTATTTCGCTGTTGCCGGCAAACTGCGACCATATAACCGTTCCGAAATGGTTTCCGGTATAGTTGTTCCATGATCCGCCCAGTGATGATTGCAGTTTGTTGAGATGGTAATTCAGCGACCATGTGAGTCCCGTAAATGTATTGGCCAGGTGCTTTTGCCTGATCAGATCGCTTGTGCTGATGGTACTATCTGGAACATGAATGGTATCTGAACCTATGCGATAATACGATGTATTTAGCCTGATTGGATCTATGCCATAATTTGAAAGTTTATCATCTTCCATGTATTCTTCGTAATATCCGGCTCCTGCGGTGTGATGAACAGAAGTATTCAGAAACAGGTTTTTGCTGAATTCATGCGAATAAAGTGCCTGGTAATGAGTTTGAGTATAATTGTCAGTTTCATTATCGTAGTAATGCTGATTCCCTTTGCTGTCGGTATAAGCGCCCATTCCATTATAGGTTCGGTTGGTTTCCAGAATGGTTGAAGGAACCCCGCCCCATGACTGGTAAGTCTTTTCTTTTCCGGAAAAAATATTGAAACGTAACAAGTCCTTACCCGAGGTGAAAGCGCCCGAAATATAATAGGATAGCAGATCGGAAGTTGCCCTGTCAATATACCCATCCGAAGATAATTTCGAAATGCGTGCATCCATAATGAAATGTTTGTTGATAAGCCCTGAGCCAAAGGAAACACTGTTTTTCAATGTGTTGAAGGAACCATAAGCGCTATTGATTTCGGCATAAGGTTCTGTTTTTAGGTGCGACGATTGCAGGTTTATGCTTGCCCCAAATGAAGAAGCGCCGTTGGTTGAGGTTCCGACACCACGCTGTATCTGTATATTATCGGTTGAAGTCGCAAAGTCGGGCAAATCGACCCAGTAAACATTATGCGATTCAGGATCGTTGAGCGGTATTCCGTTGATGGTGATATTTATCCGGGTCATATCTGTGCCTCGGATCCTCAGAGCGGTGTAGCCCATACCATTGCCTGCGTCGGAAGTGGAGACAGCCGAAATACTATTACCAAGCAATACCGGCAAATCCTGGCCAAAATTTGCAGAGGCAATTTCTTTTTTGCTGATATTCTGATAGGCTACCGGAGTATTGCTTCCGGCACGCGTGGCATAAACGATAACTTCGTCCTCGAGTATGGCTTTGGGATCCAGGGCGATATTCAATTCAACACTCTTATTCAGCTCAAGATAAATTGTATCATTAGCAAAACCTATAAAACTAACCACAACAATGTAGGGGCTGGGTTTAAGGTTTTTGATTTCGAAATTTCCTGTATTTGAGCTTGCTGTCGCGTAGTATGTGTTAGCAAGTCTTATGTGCGCACCATTTAAAGCTTCGCTGGTCGAGCGGTTTATCACTTTTCCCGACAGGTTAAATTGTGCCATTACAACGAATGGCATCATTGCCAGCAATGCTGGAATAATAATCTTTTTCATTCTTATTTTTTTACTTTTTAGTTAAACTTCAAATGGCGAACAGGGAAAATCCATTCATTTAAAGTTTGTCCATCCCTTCGCCGGCATTACCCGTATCAGGTTCAATGGGTTTGATCTCAGCCCGTTTCGTTAAGGCACCCCTATTCAATAATGAGTGCAAAGGTAATGTAATTTTTGAAAATAGAAAAGGAGGGAAATGTGAATTTTGGATTTTGGATTTTTGGAATTTGAGATTTGAAAATTCCCCTCTGTTCTTCGGACATCTCCAAGTTGGGGAGAAACCTTAGAATAAATCCTGATGGATATTTGAAATTTTTGAACGAGATTTTGGAATCTGAAATTTGGAACTTGAAATTTGGTTTCGTCCGAATCCTTAAAATCCCTAAATTTGTACACTAATCATATTCCGATGAAAATCTGCATTATCAACGGACCCAATCTCAACCTGCTAGGCCTTCGCGAGCCTGGAGTTTACGGCAGTGAGTCGTTCGAAACGTATTTCAAATCATTAACTGAGAAGTATAAGAATATTGAATTTCTATATTATCAATCGAATATTGAAGGTGAAATCATAAATAAACTGCATGAAACTGGTTTTACTTTTGATGGTATAATTATAAATGCAGGAGGTTATACTCATACTTCGGTGGCTATAGGCGATGCAGTAAAAGCGATTAAGACGCGTGTTGTAGAAGTTCATATTTCGAATGTTCATGCACGTGAGGAATTCAGAAGCATATCAATGATTTCTGCTGGAATGAAAGGAGTAATCACCGGTTTTGGCCTTGATTCATACCGGCTGGCAGTTGAAAGTTTCAGGAACAAATAGTATGAAGAACCAGAAATTCTCAATCCGGGAACGTTTAAAAAGTTTTGGATTTGCCTTTAACGGATTAAAAATCCTTATCCGCGAAGAACATAATGCTCGGATACATTTGTTTGCAGTTGTTTGTGTCACTGTCGCCGGTGTATTTTTAAAAATCTCAGTTTCTGAATGGATAGCAATAGTGTTTGCCTTTGGATTTGTGATTGCTATGGAGATTATAAATTCAGTGATTGAAAATATTGCTGATTTCGTTTCGCCGGAGAAGCATGAAATGATAAAGAAAATTAAAGATTTATCGGCAGCCGCGGTGCTTATAGCTGCCATTACTGCATTCATTATTGGGCTAATTATTTTTGTGCCAAAAATATTAGTGCTATGTTGAAATTATTGAAAGAGCATAATAGGTTAAAAGAGACTCTATTTATCGGTTTATTGATCATATTTTGCTTAAGTCTTTCAACGTTCAGGTTAGTTTATTCGGGAAGGAAATCTTTCATGTTTTTAAACTGGAACTTATTTCTTGCAGTTATTCCATGGGTATTGACCAGTTTAGCCGTTTTGCATCCTAATACCCGGCTTAAAAAAACTGCAATCGTTGTCCTGCTGATAGCCTGGCTTTTGTTTTTTCCAAACGGGCCCTATATTCTTACTGATTTGTTTCATATCCATATGAGTTCATCTATGCCAATGTGGTTCGACCTGGTTATGATACTTTCGTTTGCATGGACCGGATTGCTGATGGGCTATCTCAGCCTGTGGGATATCGAAAAAATACTTAAAAAATCACTAAGCAGAACTTGGGTTTCTATCATATCATCCGTATTATTGTTTATTGGAAGCTTTGGCGTATATCTCGGCCGATACGAAAGGTGGAACAGCTGGAATGTGATAGATGAACCTAACGGCTTGTTTCATGATATCGGAAACCAGGTAATGAATCCCTCTGATCATCCCAGAACTTGGGGGATGACAATCGTTTTGGGACTTTTTCTGAATATTTTGTATTGGTCCTTCAGGCTGATAAAGAGCAGGGAAGCATAAACTGAATTGAAGTTAATTCTGCCTGAGATAATTTTCTGTTTAAATAAATGTGTAACTAATCAACCCCGTCAATACAATAAAAGATGAGTACTTGCCACAGATTACTCAGATTACACCGAAAAATTTAATGCTTATTCTCTTTTTTTTGTTTTCAAAACTGCTGAAAGCAGTTCAAAATTTGTGCAAACCTGTGAAATCTGTGGCAAAACAGATAGTTTAAAGTCTGCATAGTTATAAAAATGCAAGTGTTCTGATATCTATATTTTTTACCTTGTAAAATTATCAGGATTCAACTGTGTGAAAAGTGTTTTTTTGTTGATGTAATATTCTTTCACAAGGTTGCCTTTGTATATTCCGTGCACTATGCTTTTGGGAAATTGTTTTCTTTTTCGGTGTAAATTCCGGAAATGACTATAGAAATAGAGATGTGCTCTCAGAACGGCATAAAAATCAGCAAAGCCTCCGTCGATAAGAAACTTGAACGCAGCAACCGCATCGAGTGGAAAGCGAACGGCAAAAACTGGAAGCAGCTGGTTTGAGGGAAGATTTTTGTATAAAAGGGAAATATTATTTCGAAAATTCAGATAGGTTTTTTGCGATGATTTTTTAGGTAATGTACCACCACCAACATGATAAACTATAGAATCGGGACAGTACATGATTTTATATCCACCGTTTTTAAGCCGCCAGCAAAAATCAATCTCTTCCATATGGGCAAAGAAATCTTCGTCTAATCCCCCAAACTGTTTGTATAAATTGGCCCTTACAAACATGCAAGCCCCTGTGGCCCAGAAAATTTCGATGGCATCATTATATTGACCGTGATCAGTTTCTATTTGCTGAAAAATCCGTCCACGGCAAAAAGGATAGCCATATTCGTCGAGAAAACCACCTGCTGCGCCTGCATATTCAAATTTTTCCCTTTCGTAATAGGAGCGGAGTTTGGGCTGACAGGCGGCAATCGCTTTATCGCTTTCCATCAGTTTTATTACAGGCTCTATCCAATTCGGGGTAACTTCAATATCC
>JBBRYZ010000186.1:0-6309 GCA_038237165.1 Bacteroidales bacterium
AATCAGCTGGGCAACCATATACAGCAGGAAATGCCAGGCCACCAGAAACAATATGGAACTGACTCCAAAATTATTTCCGATTAATGGATTGATAATATTCCATGGGCGCCCTAAATCCAGAATTAAAGCTCCTGCATAAAACAGATAGGCAAGAAAACCGTTAAGCACCGTAACCCTTACAATGGAATGGTATTTTTTCATATTCAGAACGTAAACCATGAAGGTGATTACATAGGCGCCACCTGCAAAAGCAACACCGGTAACTACATTAAAACCCTTCCACAAACCCCAGGGTATGTCCTGCGAAACGTTGGAAACTGCACCGATTCCTTTCCAGAAACGAAAGGCAATTATCACCACGCCTAAAATCATGATAGGAATGGAAATGAGATTAAAAGGGGTCAGCCATTTTCCTCTTGGCTTGATTTCCCGTGATAAAAACTTCCAGATGTGTTTCCCATCGTTGTCTGCCGAAATTATGTGACCGCTATTCATCTTCGCTTATGTTTTTAGAGTTATCCTTTTTAGTTGCTTGTTGTATGCCTAATAAGAGTGTAGGGACAAGGACAAACACGCTAGGCACTGTATAGAGAAATCCTTTTGTTAGTGCAGGATACGACTCTTTTTGAACTGAAGTATTCAGTCCTATTTCTTTAAACGGAACCGGAGAAATGTACAGCCAGCACGTTCCACCAGCTTCGTGTTCGCCATAAATCTGATCGTAATAAAGATCAGGACTGTCAAACATCCTCCTGCGGGCTTCCTGTATCAATTCCCTGCGGGTACCGAACATAAGGGCATCATTAGGGCAATTTTCGACACATGCCGGCAATTCACCTTTACTCACCCTGGTTTCGTAACACATGGTACACTTTTCAATTTTTGGATTGGCACTGTGGTATTCGAATTTTGGCATATCGAACGGGCACGAAACCATGCAGTAACGGCATCCCATACATTTACCAGCTCTCCAGATTACAGGACCATCAACAGTTTTGGTCAAAGCCTCGGTAAGACATGCAGAAGCACAGGCAGGTTCGTTACAATGCATACACTGCATCTTGGCATACACAATACCTTTCGATGTTTTGTACTCATTTACAACAGTGCGATGTTTATCATCCGGTTTGCGCAAGCCTTTGATCTCCTTATTGGGAAGCGGCTCGGGTAATCCATTTGCTTCAGCACAATCATATTCGCAACCACGACAACCTTTGCAACGAGTAGCATCATACAGAACTCCTCTGAACTCCGTATCCTTTTTAGCTTTTGGTGCCGCTTTCAGTTCCTTCCCCACTGCGAGGGTAAGTCCTGTGGCACCCATAAATTTGAAAAAATCACGACGATGTAAATCCATGTTACTTTTTTTTGGATGAACGTATAAATTAGTTAATTCGAGAATAGTATTATTTGTAGGTATCCAGGAAGTTTGTCTGGAAATCTTCCCATACTTCGGGGCCAAAATCAGTGAGTACACCATCTTTCAGTAAGCCACCATCCTGAAATACGATTTCTGAATATTCCAGACTTCTGGGATTGAGAGTTGCGGCAAGGAAATCTTTAACCCTCGAAAACTCATTGGCAATCCATTTTTTATGTTTTTCAGCTCTCACCATAAACTGAATCTCTCCAAACCAGTTAGCTGGTTCAATCATATATACCCAACCTTTTGTATAAGGAGATGAGTTTATTTGGGATGAATCAGCAATGAGAGTATCATTTTGTTTTTTAATGGTTCCGGATAATGGCGAATAAAGATTTAATTGTTTCCCTGATTGTATGATGGAGAAAAGCAGATCTCCCTTTTTAATTTTTTCGCCTGGATCTTTCATTTCAACCTTTGTGATAGGACCTGTAATATGCTGCAGGAAATCATCTATACCAATGGAGATGTTTCCATCTTTTTCCATAAATGCCCATGTGTGAGCATTATTAAAATAAATACCTTGTGGAACAACTACTGCATTTTCATCAAAACCCTGTGTTTGAGCATCCATTTCTGGTGCAACATTTACCGGCTTTCTGTATTTGCGGATAACGGAGCCTGTAACTAATCCCACAACAATTACAACTGCCAGGATTAGCAACATTGCACCGGTTTGTGAAGTTTCCTTTACTGGAGCCAATACTAATAGAGAAGTATTTAAATTTTCGATCTGTGCCTGGCTCTCGCTGTCTGCAAGTGCACAAAAACCAGCTGAACTCATATACTGCTGCCCATCAGCAAGCACCCATGATAAAAATGCAATTTCTGTTTCATTTTTCGGTATAACCGTACTGAAAGCATAAATATTACTGTATAAAGTCTTTGGATATTTGCCAATCCACACACCGCGAAGGAAAGAATTAGCATCTTTGTATATATCTTCCATGTAATCAATCGTTCCGTTTGCGTTTTTATCAATAGGCAACAACCGTAAATTTTCAACCAGGTTCTGATCACCAGGTACTATAATATCAGCAATGTTGCAAAAACCGATTGCTAAAGGATCGTGTTGTACAGCCGAAACAACTTCCTCTTTGGTTCCAAGCACAACACCGGTAACCAGTAACTGATCTGCCTGAATGAATTTTGCAACCGCTGCCTTTATAGCTTCATCATTCAACATGTAAATATGAACCGAAGAATTTTGGCCGTTGGCGAGCAGTGCGCCCCAATTCTGTTTATCGCCGCTTGTAAATAATTGAGCAAACTGCTGCTCAGTAACTCCTTTCTGAAGGATTTCTTTTAGATAAGGGTTGGCAGCATTCACTATAGGAACGACAACATCGCGTCCGACAACCATTTTCCAGTTTTTTTCGTTACCAATAGCAGTCCTGGATTTATTTGAGACGAAACTCAAATTTTCTGACGTACTAAAGTTTATGCTGTTAAAAGGAATATTCACAACCTTAATTCTCTTTTCAGGATTAAGGGTATTATATTCACCGGCCCATCTGGAGGTCAGTTCATATAAATCGGGAGAACACATAACGGTTGATTCTGTCTGCCGTATAGTTGTGCTTTTGGTTGCAACTTCCTGACTGTTAACATTCCCTGAAAGGAAAAGCAGTAAAATTGCGGCGGATAATAAGATAGTTGTTTTCATGATTTCCAGTATTTGCATTCATTCATATATAGCTATCCAATAACAGTGCCACATTTTTATATCATTGATTATCAATATCATAAGCATCTTAATGTTGAATTATTCGTCACATATAGTGTTGCATTATTCAACACCTATATTTTTTGATACCTGCAATCCACTAAAAATCAAACTGTTAGTAGGTAGTGTATATTTTTTATACAGTTGTTGTTATTTTCAACACTTTTATAAATTTAAAGGCATAAACTCATAATTCTGGACATTATTAATTATTAAAAAAGGATTAAACCTTAAAAGAATCCTTTAAAATTCAGTAAATATTTTATTTAAATCAAATTTGAGAATCGTCAATAAATATTTTTATTTGAAAGAAGTATTTGAACTCGAATAATATGATTGTAGTAATTTTTCGTAAATTTGGATAATTAATTGTCAAAATCTAAAGAAATCATTTGAATACATACAAATCTAAAATTGTAAAATGTCAACAGAAACAATTTACTCATTAAGCCCATCGGGCGAAAAATTTGCAATTCCGGGAAAGCAGGACTACCAGATAGAAAAAGAAAGGGTCGGCATATTGGTTACCAAAGCCCGCGCCGAAGGCAAAGAAATAGTTGTAGTAATGGGTGTAGGCTTTGTAGGCGCTGTAATGGCTGCAATTATTGCTGATACTACCGACAAATCAGGAAATCCTTCAAAATTCGTAATCGGGTGTCAAAGACCCAGTGTGCGCAGTTACTGGAAAATTCCGATGCTCAACCGGGGCGAATCGCCTGTTAAAGCTGAAGATCCGGAAGTTGATAAAATTATTACCCGCTGCGTAAAGGATAAGAAAACGCTTATCGCTTCATTTAACAGCGAAGTTCTCGAATTCGCCGATATAGTTGTAGTTGACGTACAATGTGATTTCACAAAACACGACCTTGGCGATATGCGCACCGGCGAAGCTGATATGGCTGCTCTGGAAGCTACCATTAAAACTATTGGCGAGAAAATCCAGGCACATTGTCTAACTCTTATCGAAACAACTGTTGCACCTGGTACTACGGAGTTTGTGGCCTGGCCTATAATGAAAAAAGCATTTGCAAAACGTGGTATTACTTCAGTGCCATTGCTGGCACACAGTTTTGAACGCGTAATGCCGGGCCGCGAATATGTTTCGAGCATACGCGACTTCTGGCGCGTTTGCTCGGGCTGTGATAGCGAAGCGCGGGCCAGGGTTGAAAAATTCCTTCACGAAGTGCTCAATACCAAAGATTTTCCGCTCACAGTAATGGATCGCCCTATTGAATCGGAAACCACCAAAATTGTTGAAAATTCATACCGGGCTACCATTTTGGCTTACCTGAATGAATGGAGCATTTTCGCCGAACGAAATGGCGTTGATCTGATCAAAGTGATAAATGCCATTAAAATGAGGCCTACTCACAGTAATATTATTTTTCCCGGACCAGGTGTTGGCGGGTATTGCCTGCCAAAGGATGGCGGACTTGGGTATTGGGCTTACAGACATATTCTTGGCTTCGAAGATGGTGATGAGATATTTAAAATTACACCAACTGCCATTGATATTAATGACACACGAGCTTTGCATGTTGCAGAACTCACCCGCGATGCCCTGCGTAATATGGCACATTATATAGCCGGAGCTGATGTGGTTCTTTGCGGAGCAAGCTATCGCCAGGACGTGGGCGATACGCGCTACAGCGGAAGCGAAATGGTTGTGCGTAAGCTTGTGGAAATGGGCGCTGAAATGAAAATTCATGATCCATACGTAGATCATTGGTATGAACTGGAAATACAGGATGAATATCCTTCGCCAGGGCATTCGTGGAAACGCTTTTTCCGCAACCAGGAACATCTTACCGAAACAACAGTGCTTAAAGATTTACCGCTGGCTTTGAAAGGTGCCGAGGCTGTAATATTTGCAGTGCCGCATACAGCATATCTTAACCTTTCTCCCGATGATATTGTGAAATGGGCCGGACAGCCTCTTGCTGTTATAGACTGTTTTGGAATACTATCCGATGAGGCAATCCGTAGATATTTCGAGCTGGGCTGCGAGGTAAAAGCGCTGGGCCGCGGACATATACAGCGGATTAAAAGCGAAGTAAGAAAGGACTGAAACAGGATTATATCTGTGTCGTCACAAATGCTTTCATGGAGCAAAAATTCATTCCAATTATCCGCATCAGGTAATTGGAATGTTTTTTTAAACCTTTAAAAATATTTTTTTTCGATAGAGGAAATATAAAAATAACCATTTTACAACAAGGGTGCATAAAGCAACAAAAACAGGCTCAAAACTGCCTAAATTATTTCTGAATCCATGGATAAATATGTTTGCGATTATCCCGAAATCGAATATTCCCTGGGCTACATATATGGTGATTGGATTTAAGCCAATAACAATGAAAGGGAAGGCCCATTTCTGGTAGCCTTTCACATCTATGATCCAAAAGAACAAACAGAGCAGTAAAAATGAAATACCACTTGTTAAAAGCATAAATGAACCAGTCCAAAGGTATTTATTGATTGGAAGGATTAAACTCAACAAAAGAGCTGCACCGATAAATATCCCGCCGGTAAATGAAAGCTTTTTTATCTTTTCGTTATCGCTTAGCGCGCTCAAAAGCCATTGCCCGGCAAGTACGCCAAACAGAACATTAACAATTGTCGGAAACATGGTTAAAATGCCTTCGTTATCTCCATAGAAATAACAACAGAATGAACCCGGTAAAAAAGTGCGGTCGATATATCCGCAGATATTCCCCTGAGGTGTAAGGTCGTAGGCATGAAAGCCCGGAGCCGGAACCAAAAGCAGAACCAGCCAGTAACCCAATGTAATACATGCCGCCCATATCATCTGGCCCTTTAGTTTAAAGTTCATCACAATAATGGAAGCAAAGAAATAGGTAAATGCAAAGCGTTGCAGTACACCACTATAACGAGCCTGTGCAAAATTTAAATCGAAAATACCATTATACACCAGTCCAAGCAAGAAAAGCAGGATGGTCCGCCGGATGATGTGTTTATAAAGTTTTGAACGTGAATCGCCTTTCTCGAGCCGACGGGTGATTGAAAGTGGCATCACAACTCCCATAATAAAAAGGAACAGCGCAAATATAATATCGTAAAACCGAAATCCGCTCCATGCCGGGTGATCCAATTGCGTGGCAAGAGTAAGGGCAACCGGAGTGCCAATCAAAGTAAATAA
>JBBRYZ010000187.1:0-6138 GCA_038237165.1 Bacteroidales bacterium
CAAATCGAAATTATCATTTTCCTTGAAGAATTTCACTGATTTATTAAGCATATCAGCCTGGTCAGCCTTAGACACATCAAATTGCTCGGGAAATTTTTCGACAACAAAACTCTTGCACATATTCAGAACGTTTTTCGTCTGGTAGTATTCATCTTTCCTGGGTTGAACATGCAAAAAGTGATCGATCCAATACTGAGCCTCTCCGCCTTTATTCAGGTTATCAACCACCGAAACCAGGAAGCCTTTTTCGCGTTCGGTATTAAAAATCAGGCAGCCTTTATCCAACTTATGAATATTTATTCCTGCTTCACTTTCAATCGAATATCCATCGTTTTTCGGGTAAACCTTTAGAAAAGTTTCTTTGGTTTCCGACTTAAATAAACCAACGGCATCCATCGTTTCGCCATCCACAATGCAATCGTGGAAATATGCAACATACAATTCGCCTCCTTTTACTTTCGGGTGAACCGAATGCTCATACAGATGTTTTGCAAGATTTTCTGATTGATCGAAAAGTGCTTCCGGATTATCGAAAATATCCGAAACATACGAAAAAACCTCGTTCAGTTTAATATCCGATTCGTGGTAAAGGTTGTAATATTCATTCGATTTAAAGGGTGAAAAGAAATAAGTGAGCAGCAGGTCGTTGATACTTTCGTCCGTGCGTAATTCGGATTTCGAAAACCGTATGCCTTCATTATTAAGTTTATTGCCCACATTATGAACGACAATGGATTGTATATCAATTTGTTCTGTGATTATCATAGGAGAGATGTCATCGTGAGATTAAGGAAATATTGATAGTTTGATTTGGCCGGAAATAGGGAGTCGGTAGACGGAAGTCCAAGGTAGAAAGTAAGAAGTCCGAAGCCTGAAGTTGCAAGAACTTCTGACTCCGGACTCCGGTCTTCTGACTATTTTATCTCAATCCCATGGCCACAATAATTTCTTCGATACGGCCATCGAGTTTTGCTTCTGTTTTTTTGAAATCTGCAACAGACTTTAGATCAGCTCTTACGCTGAAATAGAATTTAATCTTAGGCTCCGTTCCGGAAGGACGCATGGAAATCTTAGTGCCATCTTCGAGGAAGAACTGAAGCACATCGCTTTTGGTAATCTCAATCGGTGTAATTTTTCCTGTGTGGACATCGGTAGCCCGGCTAAGTTTGTAATCGTTCATCAGTTTAACTTTTGAACCAGCGATTTCCTTTGGCGGGTTTTCACGGAAACCTTCCATCATAGCTTTTATTTCGGCCTGACCGCTCATGCCTTTTTTAACCACATTTACGAGGTTTTCCTTGTACAAGCCATATTCCAGGTAAATATCGAGCAGGAGTTCGTAGAGTGATTTCCCTTTACTGGCAGCCCATGCAGCGCATTCAGCAAAAATACTACAGGCGGTAATTGCATCCTTATCACGTACGAAATCACCAATCATATAGCCATAGCTTTCTTCGCCACCGCCAATAAAAGTTTTCTTGCCTTCGAGGTTACGGATAACTTCTGCAATCCATTTAAACCCGGTAAGCACATCGAAATACTCTACGCCTGCTTTCCTTGCAATATCGCCCATGAGTTCCGAAGTTACAATGGTTTTTACAATATATTCGTTGCCGGTCAGCTTTCCTTTGGATTCCCATTGTTTGATGAGGTAATATGTGAGCAACACAGCGGTCTGGTTGCCGTTGAGCAAAATATAATTGCCGTCAGTATCTTTAACTCCAACGCCAATGCGATCTGCATCAGGATCAGTAGCTAAAACCAGGTCAGCATTTATTGAAAGTGCTAAATCCATTGCCATTTTCATGGCAGCTTTCTCTTCAGGGTTTGGCGAAATTACGGTTGGAAAATTTCCATCAGTAACTGCTTGTTCGGTAACAATATGAATATTTGTGAATCCATAATTTCTGAGTCCTTGCGGAACAAGCGTTATACCAGTTCCATGAAGAGGTGTGTAAACAATTTTCATGTCCTTCTGCGGAGCAATAACTTCAGGTGCCAGGGAATAGCTTTTGGAAACACTGAGGAATTCTCCGTCAATAGCCTCATCGAGGATATTGATTTTCATCGGATCGCCTGCAAAGTTAACTTCAGCAATAGAAGCAATCTTCTGTACTTCGGCAATCACGTTTTTGTCGTGAGGCGGAACGAGTTGGGCGCCATCATTCCAATATACTTTATACCCGTTGTATTCCTTAGGATTGTGCGAAGCAGTTACCATAATACCGCTGTGGCAATGCAAGTAGCGCACTGCAAACGAAAGTTCAGGCGTAGGACGGAGTTCTTTGAACATATATACCGTAATTCCATTGGCTGATAACACATCTGCTACAATGCTGGAAAAATAACTGCTGTTATTGCGGCAATCAAATGCAATGGCCAGGCGGATTTCGGGCTCCGAAGCAAATACAGTTTTCAGGTAATTTGCCAGACCTTGAGTAGCCATACCAACCGTGTATTTATTCATACGATTGGTGCCATCGCCCATTATACCGCGTAGACCGCCGGTTCCAAATTCAAGATCCTGATAGAAACTTTCGGCCAGTTCGGCGGGGTCATTTTCAATCATCTTGCTGATGCGTACCTTGGTTTCGTTATCGATATTTTTGTCATCAAGCCAGGCTTGTGCTCTTTTTAAAATTTTCGGGTCAATAGCTGTATCTGCCATATTATGAGTGTGTTAATTGTGTGAACGGTTTTGATTTTTATCTATACAAACTTAGGAAATATTTCCGGATGATAGGTTAAATATTGTGTTTTAAAATTGGGTTCATCGGATTGGATCAATAGCTAACAAGCTTTAAATTCTGATGTTTGAGCGGCTCAGAATGATTTTTCCTTTTGCTGACTATTGGCTTCTATCCGAATTGAAAAGTGTTTTGAATTTCACTCCCACTCTGATCCATCTTCCTGCCTGGGGTACATTGCCGTAATCAACGTATTCCGTATTCAAAAGATTGGTGGCTTCGGCAAAAAACATCCATTTCCCGTGCTTGTAATTCAGTTGTAAATCCAACACGGCAAATGGCTTATAAGGAGTCTCGGTGGTTTCGTACAATTTGTTCACGTATTTGATATAACCGCCTTCGCGATCCTGGAAACTGAAAGCCCACGAAGCTGAAAACCTGTGCCAAATCTGGTGATAGATCAGCAAATCAGCCTTATGTTTCAGTATATCAAGTGCATAGCGTGACATAAATTCGTCACTTGATTTGTTTGCTTTCAGATAGGCATATCCAAAAGTTACACTTTTCAGGAATGAATTTTCAGCTGTTAATTCTTCCATATTCAATGTAATACTGGTTTCAAATCCTAAAACATTGATCCGGGTGATATTCATTGCCTGCCAGGCATCCTGGTTCTGAAGCTTCACCCAGTCGATCATATTATGACCATATCGTTTAAAAGCCGCGGCATTTGCAGTGATTCCGGGTTTGTTAAATTTTATCCCCGTTTCAATGGTAATTGCTTCTTCGGATTTAAGATTTGGATCACCTTTGCTGGAGGGATCATTATAATACAAATCAGTGAAGGTTGGCAAACGCAAAGTGCGGTTGGCATTGGCATAAATTCTGAAGTTCTTGCCAAGTTGAAACGCTGCATCTATTCCCGGATAAACAGTAATTTTTCCCGGAAGTGCGCTCAGGTAACTGGCAAGCAGACCGGCCGAGACCGAAAAATTATCCAGGTTTATCGACTCTTCAACAAATAACCCGGCAGAGGTTCTTGCTTTCCCAAGTGTATAAAATACTCCTTCCACACCTTTTACCGGTATAGGTTCGGCAAGCGAATCTCCAAGCTTGTTGCTGCGTATCTTCTCATACCGAACATCATAACCAAGCGATAATTTGCTTCGGTTTCCCGTGCTTGTATAGATATTTGCATTCGATCCCATTACATCCGTATAATGGTAATTATGTGAGGTGTACCATGATGGCGCATTATTTCTGAATAGCTGGAATTCGTCGTAATGTCTGCGGAAATAAACTGCCGGTGCAAATCCTTTGAAACTGGTTTTGTATTTTACCGAAGCGAATATAGTTTGTGTGATTTCGTATTGATCGGGATACTTTGGAGTATAGAAACTATTAGCTCCGAATGCTTTTTTCATATAAGCAGTCTGGTATTGCAGTTTCTGCATCTTGCCGGAAGTTCCACTGTAAAACAAATTCAAAGCCTTGAAATCCGTATTATCTGTAAAGCCATCAGATCCCGATTTACTAACCTGTAGATTATGAGTGGTATTTCCCAGATGAAAAGTCGTTGAAGCACTTAAACTGTACAATCCGTATTGTCCTCCCAGCACCGAAACTGATAATTGGTCGGGAGTTTTTTCATTAGTTATGATGTTTATTACTCCATTAAAGGCATTTGGGCCGAATACACGGGCTCCCGGGCCTTTCAGTATTTCAACCCGGTTAATACTTGTCAGGTCAACAGGAATATCCATATTATGATGACCAGTCTGAGGATCGCTGATATTCATTCCATTAAGTAAAATCAACGTCTGATCAAAAGAACCACCACGGATACTGATATCTGCCTGCATTCCAGAGGTTCCGCGGCTTCGGACATCCGTATTCAGTGCATAACTGATCAGTTCTGCAACATTCCGAGCAGGCAGTCTTTCAATTTCTTTCTTGCTGATAACTTGTATGCTGCGTTTTAATTGTTCGAACATTACCGGGGTACGTTCAGCTGTAATTACTAACTGCTCTAATGTTAACAGCCTGCTAATCGTAGTATCCTTAAAGGCCTGAGCGAACAAATCATTCC
Organism: Bacteroidales bacterium; assembly: GCA_038237165.1. GTDB lineage: Bacteria > Bacteroidota > Bacteroidia > Bacteroidales > UBA4417 > UBA4417. The sequence goes on from JBBRYZ010000187.1 coordinate 4,777, forward strand.
ATTTTCCTGATACAAGTATTTGTATAACAACAAGTGTAAATATAATTTTAAAGTATCTGTATTTCAATATCATACCTGTTTTAAAGTAATTGGTAAATATTAACTTTACGCTTTTTTGAAAGCATGCAAAATTAAAGCGTTAATTATTATAAATAACAACGCCCCGGCAATTGTGATTTCCCGGAGCGAAAATTAATCTATTAAAGTATATCTGGAAAAAGTTGTGATTATAATTCCGAAAGCGAAATTCAGAATTTACAGATCAGAGTTTTCTTATTTAGAAATTTAAGATAGCTGCAGTTCCGATAGTTAGAAGAATTATTACATATAAAGTCAGTATTACAAGAGTAGAAATTCCAAGAAACACAAAAAGATTCTTGAGATTTCGAAGTGAGGTAGTCATTTTATCAGTATTTCCCTGATTCACTGCTTTTATCGCGTTATTCGAAAAAGCATGCAGGAAGCTAACAGGAACCAGGAAAATTGCTGCAACCGAAACATAAAAGATTGAAAGTATCTTTGCTGAGAAAGGGCTGTTTAGTGGCACCATCTCATTAAGATGAACCGAATTCAGAACGAAACTCATCAGAATTCCGGCTACAATCATCAGGCTTGTCATGATAAACCCTAACAGTGAAATGAATTTGCCCCATTTTGCAGCTTTATGCAGGTAGGCTATTGATAGAGAGGTGAGTTGCGGTATTCCGACTGTATTATCCGTGGCTACTGAATTATTGGTGTCTTCCATTTGTCTTGATTTTGCAGGTTAAGGAATTCTAAAATCTCCTTTGTATAGTGTTGGTTTCACAAAAGTACTCAATTGTAAACTAAAATTCCTCCTGGAAAAATAAAAGCCATGCTTTTACTGGCATGGCTTTATTTACTCTTCAAAAAATATTTAATTCAACCCTTCTATTTGCAATTTGTAAAGAATCCCTCAGGCAGTAATTTTAGGTCAATTTCGTCGCCTTCATTATATTTAGCCGGATTAAACTGATCCGGGCTGGCAACAGTTGCTGTGCCGGTTACCTTAAATTCAGTGCGTCGGTTTGCTTGCTGTTCTTCAGGAGTACATTTTACTCCATCTGCACATTTGTTAATAAGCTGATGCTCGCCATAAGCATGGGCTTCAATGCGACTTGTGTCAATTCCAGCTTTTAAAATGTAATTTACAACGGATTCAGCCCTGCGTTGTGAGAGTTTATCATTATACGCCACGGTTCCGCGACTATCTGTATGTGAACCCAGTTCAACATTAATATCATTCTCTTTCATAATTTGAACCAGTTTATCAAGTTCTGGTTTTGCATCTTCCCTGATGTTGAATTTGTCGAAATCATAATAAATATTATCGACTTTGAA
>JBBRYZ010000188.1:0-6124 GCA_038237165.1 Bacteroidales bacterium
CCTTATTCAATCAGACAAGCGAATTACCACTTTTTTTGACCGCGAAATAAAACAACAGCAATTTGAAGGTACGAGTTGGGCAAGCATCTGTGATAAAATCGTTGAAACACTGCCCGAACTGGTTTACCTCAGTTTTGATATCGACGGGCTCGATCCGAAATTATGCCCCAACACTGGCACTCCCGTTCCCGGTGGACTCGAACTGGAACAGGCAGTTTACCTTGTCGAAAAACTAGTGTATTCGGGTCGTACCATTATTGGTTTTGATCTCAACGAAGTAGTGCCTGGCGACGATGAGTGGGATGCAAACGTTGGAGCACGACTACTTTACCGCCTGGCTAATATGTGCCTGGTTTCGAACAGGTGATTTTTGAATATACGAACAGACTATGCGGTATGCCTGCCTTTATAAACTCAAAAATATTGAACCTTGAAACGGACTACACTAATTCTTTTCGCTTTGTTGCTGGCTCAGTCCCTGTTTGCACAAAAAGCTCTAGTTAATGAATTTGCTGCCATCGACAAAAAAGCATTGCTATTGCCTGATTCGCTGACAAAAACAACTGAAGGTATTGCAAGCTATGTGAACCTAAACTTTAAATCGGATACAGAAAAATCAAGAGCTATTTTTATATGGATTGCATCCAACATCCAATATGATGTGGATAATATGTTCGCCATTAATTTCGATGAGAAAACAGCGGATAAAATTTCCAAACCCTTAAAGTTTCGAAAAGGGATCTGCGAAAACTATGCGGCATTATTTAATGACATTTGCTCCAAAACCGGTATAAAATCATATGTAATTGAAGGATACACAAAGATAAACGGCGTTGTTAATACGATTCCTCATGCCTGGTGTGCCGCTCGTATCGACAGTTCCTGGTACCTGTTCGACCCAACCTGGGGTTCCGGCTATGTGAATGACAGCAAATACTTTAAAAAAATTAATAACGCTTATTTTAAAGTAAATCCTGCAGTACTCATTAGTTCACACATGCCTTTTGATTACCTGTGGCAGTTTTCGAATTATCCGGTAACGAACCAGGAATTTTATGAAGGCAAGACCCGGCAAAACAATTTAAAACCATTTTTTAGCTTCGCTGATTCACTTAAAATTTATGAATCATTAAATCATTTGCAACAGTTGGAAGCTGCAAGTTATAGGATTGAAAGAAATGGTGTAAAAAATTCCATGATTTTTGACATGTTAAAACATAAAAAAATCGAAATCGAAAATATTAAGGCATTGGCTGAATATGAGATACAAAACAGGAATGTAAATCTTTACAACCTGGCTGTTGTCGATTTTAATGATGGTATTAATTTTTATAACGCCTTTATCCGTTATCAGAACGTACAATTTAACCCGATAAAATCAGATCCGGAGATCCAAAACATGCTTGATGTCGCAGATGTTAAGTATAAGGAAGCGAAAGCCAAGCTGGATAGCATAGGCAAACCAGATGCAAATTTATCCTTGCTTAGTTTGCAACTTACCAAAACGATTGAAGAAGCTGCAACCCAGCTCAGGGATCAACAGGACTGGCTTCAGAAATACTTTACTAAAAGCAAGCTTGGGAGAAAATCAATGTTTTATGAATGGTCGGGAAAACAACGAAGATAATCTTTGGATATCCATCGACTACTAATGTGAATCAATTGTTGAATTAATGTTTAGTCAATTTAGGTGTTAAACTTTTACAGAGTTTTAAACTCTGTAAAAGTTCGTCTGGCAATTAATAAATTACAATTCCAACCCTTGATTGGCATTAATAGCAATTTACTACAACTGAACTTTTCATTCAATTATTGAATAAAAGAAATTGCCGGAATAATACACACTGCTTTCATAGTCAAATGAAAAATCCGCAGCAAATCGTACTGATCTGTCTGCGGATTTTTCTATTTATTGTAATCTATTTCAATTCCATCAATCTCCTCAATCCCATCAATCCCATAAATCCATATCTCCCTGTCCCCACCTCTCCTTGTCTCCTTGTCCTCATCAATCCCATCAATCTCCTCAATCCCTTCAATCCATCTCCCTGTCCCCACCTCTCCTTGTCCCACTGTCTCCCTGTCCTCATCAATCCCATCAATCCCATCAATCTCATCAATCTATTTCCGGAGAGCCTTCTGCTGTTGTTGTTTCGTCATATCCTCAAGGCGTTTCTGGAACGAGGATTTCTTAACAGGCTTGGATTTATTCTCCTGAATGCGTTTGTGAAGTTTGTCTTCGTTTACAAAACGGCGGATCAGGAACATCTGTGCAAATGTGAAAAGGTTGGCCAGCATGTAATAGTAGCTCAAACCGGCTGAATAATTGTTGAAGAATCCAAGGAACATAATTGGCATCAGGTACATCATGGTTTTCATGCCTGGCATCTGTTGTGTCGATCCCATCATATCATTGTTCATCTTGGTGTACAGGATGGTTGATACGGTCATCAGAAGTGTAAATAAACTGATGTGGTTACCATAAAACTGACTAAGTAATGGTATTTGTGTTGTCCACGAATATATGGAGTCATAGCTCGATAAGTCCGTTGCCCATAGGAAGGATTGCTGCCGCAACTCGAAAGCAGCGGGGAAGAACCGGAACAAGGCAATAAGGATAGGGAACTGCAACAACATTGGCACACAGCCAGCCATCGGGTTAACTCCGGCTTTCTTATAAAGTGCCATGGTAGCCTGCTGCTTTTTCATGGCATCATCCTTTTTCGGGAACTTGAGGCCGATTTCTTCAATTTCAGGTTTGAGTAACCTCATTTTGGCCGATGAAACATACGTTTTATATGCAATCGGGAAAAGAACAATTTTCAATAAAATGGTTAACAAAAGTATGATAATACCATAATTGAGATTGAATGATTCCAGCCAGTTGAAGACTGGGATAACTGCAAACCTGTTGATCCACTGCATCAGGAAGAAACTCCACCCAAGCGGTATCTGACGCTCTAGGTTTAAATCGTATTTCCGTAAAACCTTATATTTATTAGGCCCGAAATACCATTTCATGTTGTAGCTCTGATCGGTTTCTAAACTGAAAGGGAGTATTAATGCCGACGACATGGTTTTAACCTTTCGATTCAGGTTATTGATATCATATTTAACCGTTTCTAAATCAGCACTTTCAAATTTATCAGCGGCAATAAGTGTGGCCGAAAAGAATTGCTCTTTGAACGAAACCCATTTAACGGCAGTAGAAATTCTTTCTTTCGCATCTTTGGTTTCACTGAGATAGTTCACTTCACCTGCCACATCCATATAATGAATAGACGACTGCGATTCTTCTGTTTTCAGACTCTTTTCCTGTTGCAGAAGTGTGGCGCTCCAAAGCAGCGACATGTCACGGGTATTCTGGGCAATATAGCCTTTCATGCCTACAAAATTTACTTTGTAGCCAATCATGTAGTCGTTGCCTTTCAGCGTATATACATATTCAATATAGCTTTTCGAGTGGGCAGTGTCAGTTGTTCCCGGGTAAACCCTTAAGGCGAACTGAAGTGAATCTTTACCCGAAACACGGACAGAATCCTTACCATTCAATCCAACCGGAACAAACATAAGATCGGCTGTATTCATCACCCGCAGATCTTCGGTGTTAAATTCGAATCCGAATATTGTTGAGTCACCATTAAAGAGAATCAGTGGCAACGAATCGTATGTTTTATAATTTTTCAGTTGCACTGACCACACCCGTCCGCCTTTGGATGAAATTTTTAATTTCAGCAGATCGCTTTCGATAGTGTAAAATTTCTCTTCGTTTTTAGTAATGGAGGCAAACCCTTTTGCTAAAGTATCCGAACCTGAAACTGCAGTTGCCCCTGGATTTGTTTTAGCTGCCGAATCGGCTGCGGCCTTTTTAATCATAGCAGCCATTGCCGTCTCCAGTGAGTCATTTCGCTGTATCTGGCTAATGGAATCGAATTTACGTTTGGAGGCAGCCATTTCTTCTTTCGATGGAGTCATCCAGAGGCTGTAGCCTATCAATAATCCAACAATGATTACCAGACCAATAATGTTATTCTTACTCATTTAATAGGATTGTATGTATTTAATTATTTTCATTCAGATTAAATTCCACAAAAGGATGCTGGAAATCAATAAATTATCAATAAAAGTTCGTTTTCGGGATCGCAAAGATACAAAATGTTGGATAAGTACTGTTGCTCAAACAAAAGAGAATGAGCTGCCTCATCCTCTTTAACTTTCAAATCGTGCGTACAATCCCTACTGCTTCGCCTATTTTGTCTGAACCTTTTTATATTGAACGGCCGCTTTTACAAAGGCTACAAAAAGTGGATGCGGAGCGGCAACAGTACTTTTATATTCCGGATGGAACTGAACTCCGATAAACCATGGGTGTTCACGCAACTCAATTATCTCAACAAGATTATTTTGCTTGTTTATACCTACCGGCATCATGCCTGCTTTTTCATATTCAGCCAGGTATTTATTATTAAATTCGAAACGATGCCTGTGACGCTCCACGATTTCGGCTGTTTTATAAACATCCCAGATTTTGGTATCTGGTTTTAAAGTACATGGGTATGATCCAAGTCTCATGGTTCCGCCTTTTTTGTCAACTTTCTTCTGTTCCTCCATGATATCAATCACCGGAAAAGGCGTTGCGGGATTCATTTCGGTTGAATGAGCATCTTTAAACCCAAGTACATTGCGGCCAAATTCAATTACGGCACACTGCATTCCAAGGCAGATACCCAGGAAAGGTATTTTGTTTTCGCGTGCGAATCTTATGGCGATTATCTTCCCCTCAATACCACGCTCTCCGAAACCGGGAGCAACAAGTATACCGTCGAGATCTTTCAATAAATGCTTGGCAGTACTGTCGTTGATGGATTCGGAGTGTATCATTTTAAGATTCACTTTATACTGGTTAGCAGCGCCTGCATGAATAAAGGATTCCGTAATTGATTTGTAGGCATCACGTAATTCAACGTATTTTCCTACCAGTCCGATTTGTACTTCTCCGATCGGATTTTTTAATTTATGTACAAATTCCTCCCACTTTACAAGGTCGGGTTGCTTGCGGATGGGAACCTGCATTTTTTCGAGCACAACCTGGTCGAGCCGTTCGTCGCGCATTAGCAACGGAACATCATAAATGGTTTCCACATCTACGGATTCAATAACTGCCGATGGATTCACATTACAGAATAATGCAATTTTATTCCGGATAGCCTGGTTAAGATGCTTCTCGGTGCGGCATACTATTACATCGGGTTGCACTCCTGACTCAAGCAACATTTTAACTGAATGTTGTGTGGGTTTTGTTTTGAGTTCGCCCGATGAGGCCAGGTATGGAACAAGCGTAAGATGTATAACCACGCAGCGTTTTCCCAGTTCCCATTTCATCTGTCTTACAGCTTCAATATAAGGCAGGGATTCAATATCGCCAACAGTTCCGCCGATTTCGGTAATCACAAAATCGTAATTACCGCTGGAGCCCAGTAATTGTATTCGGTATTTGATTTCATCGGTAATATGTGGAATTACCTGAACAGTTTCTCCCAGGTAATCTCCACGCCTTTCTTTGTCAATAACAGTTTGGTAAATACGGCCGGTGGTAACATTGTTGGCCTGCGAAGTGCGTACGTTTGTAAATCTTTCGTAATGGCCAAGGTCGAGGTCCGTTTCGGCGCCGTCGTCGGTAACAAAGCATTCGCCGTGCTCATAAGGATTCAGCGTTCCCGGATCGATATTGATGTAAGGATCAAGTTTTTGAATTGCAACCCTGTATCCCCGTGCCTGTAGGAGTTTTGCCAGTGATGAACTGATTATTCCCTTACCTAATGATGAGGCTACACCCCCGGTTGTAAAAATATACTTCGTTTCGGCCATGATGATTTTAATAAACTATTTGTACCGGGGTTGTGAATAAAAATAATTTTAAACCGGAAAACTCACTTTCCGATTTGTGATTACATGAATGATGTGATCCGGATTTTAAAAATCCGTGCAAAATTACAAATCCCTTGCCTTAATTCCTTGAAAATAAATAAAAAAAAAGCCCGACCGTAGTCAGGCTTCAATTCTTAGCTTTTTGTGCTTTATCCGGCAACTTTATACGATCTTATTTCCATACACTCAACAACTA
>JBBRYZ010000189.1:0-6111 GCA_038237165.1 Bacteroidales bacterium
ATACACTGTGTCTTACACAGAAAACAATAAGCCAATAAATTTCACGGAATATCTTAATCCTTACAACTATAATTTATGTTTCAATATGCAAATTAATTACAGTTTAAATAAAAGATGGGGAGTTAAAGTTACTACGAATAAATCTCTTGAAAAGAAAATGCATATTAAATCATATGATTTTGGATTCACATATACGATGCTATTAAATAAAAAGACAAGGCCAGTAATTCTTGTAACCTCAATGTTGTATTCATACGGCAATTATGTGAGAAATTTTTCAATTGCAAATAACAATTATAATGATTTTATATTCGGGGGTAAAACTATTGATGCCACAAAAATTCAATTTGGTATAGGTCAGAAGAAGATTGGCCTAAAACCTGAAATATCATTTCAGTATTCCATGCGAAGGATGTTGTGGCTTACCGCATCAATCGGTTATAATTATAATCTGAAAACAACAGACAAATTGTATTTACAGGAAAAATCCGGATTTTTAATTACGCGAAAAGATGCAAATATGAAACTTGCAGATGATGCGTTGAAAATTAGCTTTAATGGAGAACGCACTACGAACAGTCAGATCACGTTTAACAACTACTTTTTTGGCATAGGATTGATGCTGAAATTTTAATCAATCAAATTTGGTTTCTATGCATACAAAAAAAAGAGCGGACTCAAATCCGCTCTTTTAAAATATTATCCAAGATAAGTTTTCAGTATTTTGCTACGTGCGGTGTGTTTAAGTCTGCGGATAGCTTTTTCTTTTATCTGGCGAACCCGTTCACGGGTAAGGTCAAATTTTTCGCCGATTTCCTCTAGTGTGTAAGGATGGGTTCCATTCAGGCCGAAATAAAGTTTAATTACATCGGCTTCGCGTGGAGTAAGTGTTGAAATGGCGCGGTCGATTTCCTTGCGTAGTGATTCGTAAAGCAAGCCGGTTTCAGGAGTAGGTCCGTCGTCGCTGCGAAGTACATCGTACATCGTATTGTCTTCGTCCTGAATCAAAGGTGCATCCATCGAAACATGGCGGCCGCTGTTACGCATTGATTCTTTTACTTCGTTCTCGCTGATTTCGAGTAAAGTTGCAATTTCGTCGCTGTTAGGCTCGCGCTCGTACTGCTGTTCGAGTTTGGCGTAAGCTTTATTGATTTTGTTGATAGCCCCGATTTTATTCAGCGGAAGCCTTACAATACGCGATTGTTCAGCCAAAGCCTGAAGAATAGACTGACGAATCCACCATACGGCGTATGAAATAAATTTAAATCCGCGGGTTTCGTCGAAACGCTGTGCTGCTTTGATCAAACCGAGGTTACCTTCGTTAATAAGGTCAGGCAGGCTGAGCCCTTGATTTTGATACTGTTTTGAAACAGATACAACGAAACGAAGATTGGCTTTGGTAAGTTTTTCGAGAGCGGCGCGGTCGCCTTGTTTTATTCGCTGAGCAAGCTGGACTTCTTCTTCGGCGGTAATCAGTTCGACCTTTCCGATTTCCTGCAGGTATTTATCCAGCGAAGCGGTTTCGCGGTTGGTAACTTGTTTTGTTATTTTGAGTTGCCTCATAGTATAAATTTTGTGTTGGCGTTCTCTATACGAAATAAATGATAAGCAGGTTTCACATTTGTGAAAAAAAACACCTTCCCGTTAATAAATAATGGGAAGGTGTATGATTTTGATAAACTTATTTTGCTCCGTCAGTGTTTTCCGGACGAGGAAGCAATACTTTGCGCGAAAGTTTCAGCTTTCCTGTCTTAGGATCCACTTCAATCAGTTTAACATCGATTTTATCGCCTACTTTTAAAACGCTTTCCACATCTTTTAACCGACTCCACTCAATTTCTGAGATATGAAGCAGACCATCTTTGCCAGGAAGAATTTCAACGAAAGCACCAAAAGCAGTAATTGTTTTTACTGTTCCATGGTAAATATCGCCAACTTCGGGAACAGCAACAATGCGTTTGATTTTTTCTTTTACAGCATCGATGGATGCTTTGTTGCTTGAAACTACATCGATGATTCCAAATTCGCCAACTTCTTCGATAACGATGGTTGCTCCGGTTTCGCGCTGCATTTCCTGTATGATTTTACCTCCTGGTCCGATAACTGCACCGATAAATTCACGAGGAATTGTAAGTTTAACGATACGTGGAACGTGAGGTTTGTAGTCTTCGCGTGGTTCGGTTATGGTTTTGGCCATTTCGCCGAGGATATGTAAGCGGCCTAAACGAGCCTGTTCCATAGCCTGAGCCATGATTTCGGCCGAAAGTCCGTCAACTTTAATGTCCATTTGGCAAGCGGTAATTCCATCGCGGGTTCCGGTTACTTTAAAGTCCATATCGCCAAGGTGATCTTCATCACCAAGGATATCACTTAAAATAGAGAATTTAGATCCTTCGGTAATCAAGCCCATTGCAATACCTGCAACCGGTTTTTTAATTTTCACGCCGGCATCAAGAAGAGCAAGAGTTCCAGCGCAAACAGTAGCCATGGATGAGGAACCATTTGACTCCAGAACGTCGCTCACAATCCTTACAGTATAAGGATTTATATCCTTTGAAGGCATCATAGCTTTCAATGCTCTGAGGGCCAGGTTTCCATGACCGATCTCGCGACGGCTTATTCCCATAATACGTTTTACTTCACCGGTCGAAAACGGCGGGAAGTTGTAGTGAAGAAGGAAATCCTGTTCGCCCTTAAAAACTACACCGTCAATACTCTGAGTGTCCAGTTTTGAGCCTAAGGTTACCGAAGTAAGCGATTGCGTTTCGCCACGGGTGAAAATAGCTGATCCGTGGGCAGATGGAAGGTAATCCACTTCCGACCAGATCGGGCGTATTTCATCCAATTTCCGGCCATCGAGTCTGCGTTTGTCATTCAGGATCATATCACGCATAGCTTTTTTCTCCACATCGTGGTAGTAGCGGCTGATAAGTGGTGCATTTTCGGAAGCTAAATCTGCTTCGAGCGTTGCAATGTATTCCTGTTTTATTGCAGCAAATGCTTCAGTCCGTTCCTTTTTACCTGAGCCTGACATTGCAATTGCATAGATTTTGTCGTAGCAAAAACCAGAGATCGCTGCTTTTAATTCTTCATTATTTTTTTCGTGACAATACTCGCGTTTCGGGCTCGATTTTTCAGAAACCAAAGCTGCAAGTTCGAGTTGTGCCTGGCAAGCCAGTTTAATATGCTTGTGAGCAAACTCAATGGCGTCAACCATGGCTTGTTCCGAAACTTCTTTCATTTCACCTTCTACCATCATAATGTTAGCGCCGGTGGCGGCTACCATAATATCAATGTCAGCATTTTCATACTGGCTGATAGTAGGGTTAACAACAAACTTTCCTTCAATACGGGCTACGCGGATTTCACTAACCGGTCCGTTGAAAGGAATATCAGAAACAGCAAGTGCAGTTGATGCAGCAAGACAAGCGAGAGCATCGGGCAGAATTTCATCATCCGAAGAGATAAGTGTAACAATTACCTGCACTTCAGCATGATAATTATCAGGGAACAAAGGACGTAATGCCCGGTCAATCAAACGCGAAGTAAGAATTTCGCTGTCGCTGGGGCGGGCTTCTCTTTTAAAGAATCCTCCCGGAAATCTGCCTGAAGCAGCATATTTTTCACGGTATTCAACAGTAAGTGGCATAAAATCCACATTCTCTTTAGCCTCTTTGGCCGCCACAACGGTTGCCAGCAGCATAGTATTTCCCATCTTTACAACACAAGCGCCGTCGGCTTGTTTGGCAAGTTTGCCTGTTTCTAACGAAATCATGCGTCCGTCGCCAATGTCGAAGGTTTTAACAATTCCTTCCATAATTTACCTCTTTTTTTTCTTTTTGTGTAACAACTAGTGCTTTCGGTTTTTCGGAACAAGTTGAATTGAGCACCACGGATCAACCTGCTTTTATTAAGATTCAATCCCGATAGCTATCGGGATTTGGATTTTTATCCTGGAATTTGAAGTCAGAATATTATTTTTTACTCTTTTGAAATACTATTGGTATCAATACAAAAAAAGGCAACTTTTAAATTGCCTTTAAATTATATGAATTAAGAATCCGATTATTTACGCAGACCTAACTTTGCAATAATAGCGCGGTAACGTTCAATTTCTTTTTTCTTCAGATAATCCAGCATTTTGCGGCGTTTACCTACCAAACGAACCAATGACCGTTGTGTGGCAAGGTCTTTTTTGTTTTCTTTAAGATGTTCGGTCAGGTGTTTGATACGGAAAGTGAAAAGAGCTACTTGTCCTTCAGCTGATCCGGTATCTGAATCAGATTGTCCGTTTTCTTTGAATAAATCCTTTTTAATTTCAGGCGTTAAATACATATCTCTGTAACGTTTAATTGCTTATCTTTCGATTTTTCGGGCTGCAAAAGTACAACTTTAACTTCAAATAAAAAACTTTTAGAGGAAATTTTTATTTGATTTTCAATCTGTATCAGAATAGCCTTTTCCCCGGGGAATTAATTGGGACAAAGATACGTTATATTTTTGGATTCGTCTAATGATAGGATTGTTTAATAAATAGCATTAATCGTTAAACAAAATCATTCTTTCATTGTTTATATACTTTTAAATAATTGCACAAAATGAAAAGAGTTATTGTGATAGGCGCCGGATTTTCGGGACTGGCGGCAGCATCAGTGCTGGCACAGTCAGGATTTGATGTTACCGTGCTGGAGAAAAACAGTTCACCAGGAGGGCGTGCCAGAAAGTTAGACGAAAACGGTTTTACATTCGATATGGGTCCAAGCTGGTATTGGATGCCCGATGTATTTGAGAAGTTTTTTGCATTTTTTAACAAAACAACAACTGATTATTACCAATTGCAGCGCCTTGATCCCTCCTACCGGTTCTATTTTGGAAAAGATGAAATAGTTGATATGCCGGCTACATTTAGTGAAATTGTTGCTATTTATGAAAAAGAAGAAGCAGGAGCAGGAAAAGCACTTATTGAATTTCTGAAAGAAGCTGAGTATAAGTACAAAGTTTCGATGAGCAAGTTCGTTTATAAACCGGGAATTTCGATTCTTGAATATGCACATCCTGAAATGTTGGCCTCAGTTTTTAAACTTCATATGTTTAGGTCATTCGATTCCCATCTGAAACAACATTTTGTAAGCGCCAGGCTGAGGCAAATGCTTGAATTCCCGATATTATTCCTTGGCGGAACAGCTAAAAGTACTCCGGCGCTCTACAGCCTGATGAATTATGGCGATATAAAACTTGGCACCTGGTACCCCGTTGGCGGAATGTATAAGGTGGTGGAAGGCATGGTGGAACTGGCTACTTCATTGGGCGTTAAGCTTGTTTACAACAGCCCGGTTGAATCGTTTGACTTTAAAAACGACAAAATTTCTGCTGTATTAGTTGAAGGAAAACGATATGAGGCTCCTTATGTGCTGGCATCTGCAGATTATCAGTATGTTGAACAAACCTTGCTTCCTGCGGAATACAGAACGTACACAAAAAAATACTGGAACTCCAGGGTACTTTCACCATCGTCATTAATTTTCTTCCTTGGAATTGATAAGAAACTGGATGGCATTGAACACCATACTTTGTTTTTCGATCAGGATCTGGCAAAACATGCTGATTCAATTTACGAAACTCCAGGCTGGCCTGAGAATCCTTCAATATATTTCAGTTGCACATCCAAAACAGACTCAACAGTTGCTCCTGAAGGAATGGAAAATTTGTTTGTCCTGATCCCTGTTGCACCAGGAATTGAAGATACTGAAGAAATCCGTGAAAAGTATTTTCAGATCATTTTAAAACGTTTTAAACTTCTTACAGGACAGGATATTAGTGAAAATATCGTTTTTAAAAGGAGCTATGCCCATGCTGATTTCGAAAGCGATTACCACGCTTTTAAAGGAAATGCGTATGGTTTGGCTAATACACTTTTGCAAACGGCTTTCCTCAAACCCAAAATGAAAAGTAAAAAAGTGAGTAATTTATTTTATACGGGGCAGTTAACGGTTCCGGGGCCTGGTGTGCCACCGGCGCTGATATCTGGTGAAATTGCTGCAAAGTTGATTATGAAAGATGAAGGTGTCAAGGTTTAGTCCCGATAGCCAGCGGGATTAGGGGTTGGGGGAA
>JBBRYZ010000190.1:0-6078 GCA_038237165.1 Bacteroidales bacterium
ATATTTTCTGCCTGGCTCAACCCGTTTATATTCCACAAAGGAGGGGAGAGCAGAGCATCACCTGCATCAGTGGGATCGTTAATCGTTCTGTTTGTCCAGTTAGTGACGCGATGATGAGCCGCATTCATTCCTGTTAGTAAACTTACCCGCGAAGGAGTGCAAACTGAGCAAGCATAGGCGTTTGTAAATTTCATGCCTTCGTTTGACAATTTCTCCATATTCGGAGTGGAGAATTCCCGGTTCAGGGGAGTAATTTCTTTCCCGAAAGGAACTGAACAGTCCTGCCATCCCATATCATCAACCAGGAAGAGTATGATATTAGGCCTTTGCGCGTAGGCTAACGGAATAAACAGTAGCACCACTGATAAAATGAGTAAGTTTTTGAAAATTTTCATGATATTCAATTTATAACAGAAAATTCAATTGGAAATGAAATTTTAACGCCGGTTTTATTCAAATCCACCATGCCCACGGTAAAGTTCAACTGGCTTATCAAGTTTCAGTTTCAGCACTGTTACATATTTATCGAGCACATTTTCGGGAACATCAATGTAAATAAGTCCGGGAACGGGGCTCCACGAAATTTTTCCTATAACTTTGTGTGTGAGTTTTGTACCGTTTCCGATAACCGTGATGTCTTCAATTTTGTTGGAAAGGCCTTTAATCAAAACAGTGCCACTGCCATGACCCTGAAGAAAAAGGTATAGCGTTGTCGAATCTTTCGATAGGGTGGTAGGACCATAAAAATGTCCCTGCGGAATGCCGCCAATGGTGTTGAAAATAGCTTCTCCGTTTTTCTTGTTCCATGCACCCAGCTCTTTTAAAACATTAATTTGTTCGGCCGGAATAGTACCGTCAGCCATTGGCCCCATATCCAATAACAGGTTGCCACCATTGGAAACCACATCCACAAAAATACTGATGATCTCAAATGGCGTTTTCCAGTTATCATCGTGATGAAAACCCCAGTTGTCGTTGGTCGTCATACACAACTCCCACCAGTTAAACTTTGGACGCGAAACTGGGAAATTCTGTTCAGGTGTTTCGTAATCGCCATATCCCTGCAAACGACCGTTGATAATGGACTTTGGATTTTTACTCAGAATAATATTCCTTACTTTTTCCGATTCCCATTGTTCAGCGCTATGCTCCCAATCGCCATCGAACCACCACAGATCGGGATTGAACTGACTACTTATTTCTTTAATCTGACCCTGGAAAAACTGCCTGTACCGGTTCCAACGCTCATAATCGTTCTCAATTTTATACCTCGAACTATCGCTAAGGAAACCCGGATAATCCGGATATGACCAGTCGAGCAACGAAAAATAGGCTCCGCATTTAATATTACGTTTCCGAAGTTCAGTAAACAACGGGCCGATCATATCTTTTTTAGCCGGAGTTGCTTTAACAATGCTCAGGTCATTCATTTTAGTATCGTACATGGCGACACCATCGTGGTGTTTGGTGGTAATAACCGCGTACCTGGCACCGCTTTCCTGAATAAGATCGGCCCAAGCGGCAGGATCGTATTTTTTGTTTGTAAAGCCTTTTAACTGCTTCATATAATCGGGGTAGCTTATTTTTTTATTGTGAAAACTCCACGATTCATCAACTCCATCCACCGAATAAATACCTGCATGGATGAATATGCCCAACTTGGCATCGGCAAACCATTGCATTTTGTCTTTAATATCTTTCGCGGCAATCTTTGTTTGGGCAAAAGAACCTGATGCAAACAGGAACAGGCTGCTAAGCAGCATTATTTTTGAATATCTCATGAGGTAAAGGTTTAGAATATTCAAAAGTATTGATTTTTGCTTTAATAACAATGTCTCGTTAAATACTATCATAAATATTTGATAATCAGCAAAATAAACAAAAAATAATTAGATTAAATAATTGATAATCAGCTTCTTGGATTATTATTATAGGTTGTGTTTTAAGAGATTGTGGATAATTAATTTTTATGTGCATAGTGCATAGCACATAGTGCTTAGGAATGACTGCATGTAAAATTAATTTGAAAAACATACTTATGCCAAATCCAGATTTAGGACTCCTGACATCTCACGAAAACAAAATACATTTTTTAACTGTCATTCATAAAAAGCAATGCCTGTTTCGGTGCGCTGCACCCATTGGTGAATCCTGTATTACACTGCTAGCAATATTCCGGTGCGCTGCACCTGGTTTTCACAACTACTTTCATTCAACAGGCGCAGAGCGGCGAAATATTTATAGACTTGAATATCAAATGAATACAAAGGTGCAGAGCACCGAAATATTTCCTGATTCTATCCGTATAATCCATAATTGTACACGAAAAATAAAGAATTATTTTTCCGCATCTAAAAAATAGGAATTCGCAAACATGCATGTTAATTTATTCATCCAAAAATTCCGCATTTTCAGTTTGCTTATAAATTTTCATAATTAACTGATTCCGAACAACCAGGTCAGGAGTTCTGAGATTGCAGACTACCATGCACCAAGCACCAAGCACTATGCACTTTGCACCAAACACCAAGCACCAAGCACTAGTATCAAAGGTGAAATTAATTTCCTGCTACTGTATTGTTTTAGTCCATTCGGAGAATAAACTTTTCGAAATCAGTTTGAGAAGAACTATACCTGCTCCAAACCGGGGATAGAATGCAAATCATATACTCAATACTTTTTCCTGACAAGGATATATTTTTTGAGTTCCAACACCGAAATCATAATCCTTTTAAAAATCCGGCATATAATTCCTGTACCTGCTTATCATTTGGGTATAAAGTTCTCATCTGCTCAATATAAGTGGTAGCTTTTGCCGTATTATTTTGTTTCATATTGAAAGCAAATAGCGCATAAAGCAGGTCAAAATTCCCTGGATCCCGCTTAAGGCCTTTCAGGAGTGTAGCTTCACATTTTTCATTCTGGCTCATCCTTTGGTAGAGTAATCCAAGGTTGTAAAATATCCTTGGATCAGCACCTGGTTTTGTAGCTGCGGTTTCGAGCAGGCGAATGGCTTCCATATTTTTTTGCTGCTCTCCGTACAATAATGCAAGGTAATAATAGCCATCATTTACATCCGGATTATTGGTAACAAGGCCGAGGAACATCTTTTCAGCCTGATCCGTTTTTCCTTGCTGGTAGTAAATTATTCCAAGGTTAACTTTGGATGGATAGAACAGGTTATCGATAACGAGGGCCTCCTTGTAATTTTCTTCAGCCCTGGCCGGATCCTTAAGTCTCGAATAATAATTGCCCAGGTTGTGCCTGCCTGTTGCGAAGTCGGCAATATATTCGAGTGATTTTTTGTATTCGGCAAGAGCCTTTTCAAAGGACTTGTATTGTATTTCGTTAAAAGCGCTTTTATTGTAGGTCATCAGCCGGTTGGCCGTTTCGATCCGTACTGATTTTAAAGGATCATTCAACAGAGGAACGAGGCTTTTGAAAAGCGAGGCGGAATCTGCATAAAAATATTCAACAGCCGAATGACGAATCAAAGGATCAGGATCGCTCAACGACCTGCGCATGATATCAATTGCTTTAGCACTTTGGTAAGCCGACAAATAACTAATTGCGGTTGCCCTGATAATTTCGGGGTATAAATTGCTGTTAATAATTTTGAGCAATCCTGAATCTGCGCCTGCTTTACCTGCGGAAGCATCGGCAAGGATGGTTCCATAATGTGGTTTTTTGTGTAATCCGTACCATTTGTTTACCCAATCGAGCGCCCAGGCATCTGATTTGTCATCGTGGCAGTTGGTGCAGGCATTTGGAGTGCCAAGTTTCATCGAAATATCTGGTCTGGGAATGCGCAGGCTATGGTCGAAACGCTTATCCACAACCATATAATACCTTCCCGGCATATGACAGTCGCGGCAGAGGTTGCCATCGCCCGGCCCGAGTTTTTCGCCACGCTTATTAACGAATGAAGTGCCTGCTTCTCCTTTTGCTTTATGAAAATGATGGTTTGGAGTATCATATTCGTCGGCTCTATGGCATTGGGTACACAAAGCATTGCCGTCGAACTTCCTTTTCAGGCTGTGCGGATCGTGGCAATCGCCACAACGTACATCTTTCATATACATTTTGCTTTGTGTAAATGATCCGTATTCGTAATCTTCATCTTTAATCTGCCCGTCGATATTATAAACCGGGGTAGTGATGAGCTGCGGAATTGCATTATTTAAAAAGTCGGTATGGCTGTGGTCGTACGGTCCCAACGAAGTGCGGCGAGAATGGCAGGGCGCGCACAATCCGACATACTGCCGCGATGTGATCTTGCTCGTTTTAACAATAAGTCCGGTATTATTGTCCTGGGGTCTTCCCATTTCGGGCAGCCTGGCCCATTCGATATGTGCAGATCCGGGACCATGGCAGGCTTCGCAGTTTACATTTATATCCTGCCAGGTGGTATGATATGACTTTGTATCCAGATCGAAGTTTTTCTGTAGGTTGGTCGAATGGCATTCGGCACACATGCTGTTCCAGTTCTGAGCCTGGTTGGTCCAGTAAAGCCAGTTGTCGGGTTTCAGATCCTCAGGCTTGTACACCATCTCCGCCATATTGAACCATTTATGTTCCTTTGAATTCCAGGCTATAGGCAGGCACTGGTATTTGCCGTTTGCGAAAGGAATAAGGTATTGCTGCAACGGCCGTATGCCAAAAGTGTAGGCAACCTGGTACTCCTGCATTTTATCGTCGGTTCCCTGGGTGTAAACATAGAACTTACCGGCTCTTTTATAAAATTTCGATGTAATACCGTTGGATGTATATTGAGCGTTGTTAAAGTCACCTTTAACCGAGGAATCCGAAGCCACAGCCATGGCACTGTCGTGATCGGAGCCTTTCCAAAGCCGGTACTCTTTCTGATGGCATTCGATGCAAGCTTTACCGCCGGTAAATGTAGCAGGCCGGACTGTAATTTGACCTGCATTCCGGTTCAGTATCAGCGAAAGCGGTATAGTAAGACCGATAAGTACAGTAGCAAGCAGTCCGGTCTTTTTCCACGAATTATGTGTCATCGTCCTCATGCGTACTGAAGTTGATCCTTGCGGAATGTATTACGTTCGATCAGTGTTCCTATATCCACTTTAATGATTCCGTTGTCGATCAGTACCGGGTAGTAATCAAGTGCCCTGGATGCTGGCGGATTCAACACTTCGCCATTTATGTCGAAAGCAGATGAATGACATGGACATACAAATCGCTTTTTAGCTTCTTCCCATTCAATAGAGCAGCCAAGGTGAGTACAGCGAAGCGAAAGAGCAATAAAACCTCCATCCTGTAACCTTGCCAGGTAAAATCTTCCACCCATAAATGCGCTCACAGTGCCTGGTGAGAATGAATCAACCGACCCGGCTTCGAGTAACTGCTTCGGAGCGGAAACGTTTTTGGATTTTCCTGAAAACATAAACGCAGCGGAAACACCAACTATTTCCGCCACTGCAAGAATGCCTAATCCTTTCCATGCCGTGTTGAGAAAATCACGTCGTGCAACACTTTTAGCTGGGTCGGAATCAGCTTTTAAAGTTTTATTTATGGATGGTGGTTTCTTCATTTATTTTAAAGGTGTGTGCTCTGTTTTCTGATTAAGACAAGGGAATACTGATTTTTGATTTATGATCTTTCCAAATTCGCGATTTATCCCAATATCGAAGATTCTTAATCCATGTTTATTTTCATCTAACAAGAATGCTATCAATTGAATATCAAATAGATACATCCTGTTGTTTTAACTTGTCGCATACTAAAAGGATTGTATTCTTTTCAACATTTTGACCCCTCTGCCCTTCGGGCATCTCCCCGTGGGGGAGAACCCTACGAACCAAATTTGTACCTTAATGTTTACCTTTTATATCTTATAAAAAATCCCATCTCAATACGTCATCCTATTTCAATGTATTTCTAACTATTTCAATCTATTTCAAAGTATTTAAGTTAGTTCCCGTTTGTACCATTGTTTAATGGTGGTAGTCTATTCAACATTTTGACCCCTCTGCCCTTCGGGCATCTCCCCGTGGGGGAGAACCCTACGAACCAAATTTGTACCTTAATGTTTACCTTTTATATCTTATAAGAAAT
>JBBRYZ010000191.1:0-6002 GCA_038237165.1 Bacteroidales bacterium
GGCGATTTCATGAAATCAGGCATTACCTGCTCATAAATATCGGTATATAAACCTATGAGAAGCAGAATACAGATAGCATAAACAACGTTGATGTTCTTGTCCAGCTTCTGCGGAAGCAATACGATAAAAGGGATAAACCAGTTAATGGCAAAGTTTAGAAAAATAAAAACTATCCAGCCATTGTTCCAACGTTTGACATAATAAACGGTTTCTTCCGGAATATTACCGAACCATATCAGTGCAAACTGTGTAAAATAAAGATATCCCCATATTATGCTCAGCATAAACATATACCTCGAAAAATCAAGCAGGTGGTATTCATTCAAATCCTTGAAATAGCCTTTTTTGTGGAGGATTATCGCAATAAGCGCAACCAGTGAAGTGCCATGGTAAAATGCAGCTCCGAAATTTTTAAAAGCAAAAATGGTGCTGAACCATTGTGCGTCTATCGACATGATCCAGTCGAAGGATGCCATTGAGAAAGTAATAGCAAGTACAAATATGAATATCTTCGACCAGAACTCCAGCTTTACGAACATTGCCATGCCTACGAGATTGTCCTCCTGCAGCGAAAGTTTACGAAGGTAACGGGTGAGCAGAACCCAGGAACCGCAAAATATCACGATCCTGATCATAAAGAACGGAATGTTAAGATAGGGAGCCTTATGCAGCAGTAATTCGTCGTGAGCCACCACATCAGGATTCGACCACTGATAAATATCATGCAGCCCGAAAAATAGCAGCAACATGATAATGGAGGCATAAGGAATGTAGGCCATCACCGCTTCGGGAATGCGCCTGAACATGGCCGACCAGCCCGACTGCGTTATATATTGAAGGCTGAAAAAGAATGCAGCTCCAACGGCAAGCGACAGAAAATAATAGTTGTTCATCAACACATTGGCCCAGGTTCTTGGAATATCAGTGAGGAAACCATAAACGAGTCCTATAATTCCCAGGACCATCAGGCCATAGGTTATATAATTAAAATTCTTCGAAAATATAACTTTGGTATCCATAAACGCGGAGCTTATTTAATGTTCTTTTGAAGAGTATTTTTAACGTAAAGAGCTATTTTCCAGCGGTCGTCGGGCCTGATCTGTGGTCCGTGAGCGCCCATAACGTTCCAGCCTACGGTTATCACGTGATAAACTTCGCCAATCGGAGCAGCAAGCATTCTTTCCGAAACAAGCGAAGCCGGTTGCATGGCATATTTTCCGCTGGTATAAAGATGTCCGTCACCTTTTCCACCGGTGCCATGACAATTTTCGCAAAAGAGGTTAAACATAGCTTTACCTCTTGCCAGATTAGCCGTGTCTGCTTCAAGTTTGCAGATAAGTTCCTTACCTGCCTGTAAACGTCCTTCGGGAGTAGCAGGATACTGGTCCGGAATCATCTCGCGGGGAATTGAGCCTAAAACCGGCATCTGCATTGTAATTCCATTGCTCATTGCCGTATCCGGAGCATACGTTTCGAAGGCCAGTGATTGAGACATATCGGGAAAATACTCGTACCCTTTCTGGATGCGTGTACGATCGCACGAAGCAAATACCAGTACTGACAATGCAACGAATGCGGTTAACCTGAACGGGGTTTTGTTAAAATAACCCATATGTTTGTGTGTTTTACGTAACATTTCTAAAGTTCCTTTTCATATACTTCCGTTGCTCCGCTTGCTTTCATAGCTGCTGAAATAGCTTCGAAACCGGCTCCGGCTGTTTTTTTATCAAACAAAATCACAAATTTATCATCAGTACTACGTTCATCAGGAAGCATATATTTTTTACCCGGGTAAATCTGAGCCCTGACTGAAAAAGTGAAAAGGCTGCCGATGGTAACGGTAAGTATGGTAAGAACCAATGTGATGATGATAAAAGACGGGAATGCATTGGTAGGTTTTCCGCCGTAATTGATTGGCCAGCTGATAACTGAAGTCCAGTAAAGGAATGATAAAACTCCAACAACAGCCAGGAAGCCATAAATAAAGGCAACCGTGGTGAATCTCGATTTCCGTTTTAACGCATCAATCGCTTCCATTACAGGGTAAGGCGTGTAAATTTCTTCGATGGTGAAGTTTTTACTTTTTGCGTCCTCAATGCCTGACACAAGATCTGTCTTGCTGTCGAATATGCCTATAATATGTGTAGCATTCATAATTGCTCAGGTATTTTAGTGTTTTTCTGTTAATTCAGTTGGTTTCAGAACACTCTTTACTTCACTGATAGCGATCATCGGCACGAAACGGAAGAAGAATAATACGCCGCTCGAGAAAATGCCGATTGTTCCTATAAAGATGCTGATCTCAACCCAGGTTGGTGAATAGGTTGTCCATGATGAAGGCATATAATCGTTGGCAAGCGAAGTAACCACAATGTTGAAACGTTCGTACCACATACCCACATTGATGATAAGTGAGATAATAAATAAGGCTGCGATGTTGCTTCGTATCTTTTTCGACCACATCAACTGAGGGATGATAGCATTGCAGGTAATCATGGCCCAGAACATAAATGTATAGGTGCCGGTAACCCGGTTGTGGAAGAATGTGAACATTTCGAATGGATTTCCGCTGTACCATGCCATGAAAACTTCAGTGGTATAAGCTGTTCCCATAATAAGTGAAATGAAAACCAGTATTTTGGCAATGGCATTTAAATGTGAATCAGTCACGTATTCCTCCAGATGGTAATACTTACGAATAATAATCATCAGTGTCATTACCATCGCGAAACCCGAAAAAATAGCGCCGACTACAAAATAAGGAGGAAACAGGGTTGTATGCCAGCCAGGTACTACCGATGTGGCAAAGTCGGTTGCTACAATGGAGTGAACTGACACCACTAAAACTGCGGCAATACCTCCAAGTACATAACTCAAACCTTCATACCGCAACCATTCTTTGGTGGAACCGGTCCAGCCAAATGCAAGCGCACCGTAAATAGCTTTTTTTATTTTGGTTTTGGCACGATCACGTATAGATGCAAAATCGGGAACCATTCCAAAATACCAGAAGGAAGCAGATATCAGCAGGTAAGCACTGATTGCGATAAAGTCCCAGAAAAGGGGAGAGTTGAAATTAACCCACAATGGTCCGCGTGTGTTCGGATAAGGAAAAATGAAAAAGGCCAGCCATACCCGTCCCATGTGAATAGCAGGAAATATGGCGGCACACATTACCGCAAATACGGTCATGGCCTCGGCAGCTCGGTTGATGGACGTACGCCATTTCTGCCTCAGAATAAGTAGAAATATGGAAAATGCCGTACCTGCATGCCCTATACCGATCCACCAAACGAAGTTGATGATTTCCCAGCCCCAGGCAACTGAATTGTTTACGGCCCAGGTTCCAATGCCATAACGGACGGTATAAAACAATGCGAAAAAGCCAAGACCTGCCATGGCTGAACTTATTGCCATAGCTACCTTCCACCATCCGGGCGTCTTATTATCAATAGGTGCAATTATATCGCTGGTGATCTGGTGGTAATCCTTATTACCCAGAATCAGCGGACCTCGTACATCTGCTTTATACATATTAAATCAGTATTGCCAGTTATTTGATGTTTCTTTAACTATTTCTTTTCCGGAAATAAATATTCAATTAAGACTTTTCTCCTTCTGCTTCCCGGTTGCGCACCTTTGTAAGATAACCAACTTTAGGAAGAGTATGTAATTCTTCGAGAATGTTATAGTTACGCTGATCTGCAATTAAATCAGTAAGCTTTGCTTCCCTGTTATTCATATCGCCGAAGACGATGGCTCCTGCCGGGCAAACCTGCATACAGGCTGTGAGAACTTCGTTATCACCAAGTGGACGATTTTCAAGTTTGGCAAGTAGTTTTTTCTCCTGAATACGTTGTACACAGAAACTGCATTTCTCAACCACACCACGTTCACGCACTGTTACATCAGGATTCAGAACCATACGGCCCATATCGCTGTTCATGTTGTAATCGAATGCATCGTTGGTAGCATAGCGGAACCAGTTGAAACGACGCACTTTATACGGACAGTTGTTTATACAATATTTGGTGCCGATACAACGGTTGTAAGCCATCTGGTTAAGTCCTTCGTGGCTGTGGTTGGTAGCCGAAACGGGACATACATTTTCGCAGGGTGCATTATCGCAGTGCATGCACATTACCGGCTGAAAATATACCGAAGGATTGGTTAAATCGTCGGAATAATACCTGTCCATGCGGATCCAGTGCATGATGCGGGTTTTCGCTACTTCCGCTTTTCCAACAACAGCCACATTATTTTCAGCCTGGCATCCGATTACACAGGCACTACAACCTGTACATGCATTCAGGTCTATGGACATTCCCCAATGGTGACCTTCGTACGTTATCTCTTTATATAGCGTCGTGCTTTTCTTCAGATGTTCAGCATGTATTTCGTTTCCGGCATCGGGTTTTTCCTTCCATTCGGCAAGGGTAGTTTCGCGAACAATTTCGCGGCCTTCCATAGAATGATGTGTCTGTGTGGAAGCAAGATCATATTTTTTACTGGTTTTTGAAACCGATGTGGTAGCCATGTATGCTTTGCGGTTACTGCCTTCCATTTTCATAAATGGGAAAACATTTACCCCAACACCATCGGCAACTTTACCCGCATGTGTTCGACCGTATCCGTAAGCAATGGCAATTGTTCCATCTGCCTGCCCGGGTAGAATAAAAGCAACCAGTTCAAGTCCATCAGCAAGTTTCAGCACATCGCCTGAAACAACGCCGAGCTTCGAAGCCATATTGGGCGAAATAGCCGCGAAATTGTCCCAGCAAACTTTCGAAATCGGATCGGGCATTTCCATCATCCATGGATTATTGGTATGCGATCCGTTACCAAGGGCAATAGTTTCGTAAAAAACAAGTTCGGTATCCGATGATTTTATGGCAGCTGCTTTGGTTGCAGACTCAGCCACAGACTGGGAACTAAAGGATGTTTTAGCAACGGATGCAGGAAGTTCAAAAACGCCGTTTTGTAAAGTATGATTCCAGGAATCATTGGTTAATGCAAACTTCTGTTGCCAGTTTTGCTTCAGGTATGCACTATAAAGAACAGCACTTCCAGCCCATTTCAACAAACTTTCCTGAGCCTGGCGTGTAGTATAAATATTGCGGATGGTTGGTTGCTGCAGACTGAAAATTCCTTTTTTAGGCTCAGCGTCATTCCACGATTCAAGATAATGATGATCGGGAGCAATAATTGTGCATACAGCGGCTGTTTCATCTTTAGCATTTGCAAAGCTTACAGATAAATCCACTTTTTTCAGCCCTTCAAGCAAAGCTTTCGGATCGCTATAATTGTAAACCGGGTTAACATTATAGAAGATAACAACACCAGTTTTGCCTTCGTTCATTTCGGAAACAAGTCCGGCCATATCAGTGTCAATACCTTTGCGGATATTGAGAGGAGTAGTAAAATCGATGGTGTTGCCATAGTTACCTAACATTTGGTTGATGGCATTCACTACAATCTGCAGGGCTGTATCATTAATTCCGCAAACAACGATCGATTTTCCTTTTGCACCGATAAGTTTTTGTGCCAGCTTGGTAACATCCACTGCAGATGTAGGAGAAGCATAAGTAGCTTCGCCCGTTGCTTTTGCAATTTCGTTGTACAGACTTAAAATTACGGAAGCCTGCTGGCTTGGTTTGATTGGAAAACGGTAATCGGCATTGGCGCCGGTAAGCGACATGCCAGATTCGAAAACGGTAAGTTGTGAAAGGCTGCGTTTCTCTTTATTCAGCCTGCGGCTTGCGGCAAAACGGCGCGTGAATTCAACCGGCATAAGCCATGTTCCCAGGAAATCAGCTTCGAAACTAACAATTACATCGGCCTTGTCGAAATAATAATCAGGGATGGTTTGCTCACCAAATGTAAGTTTATTTGCTTCAAGTAAAGCTGATGATGAAACTGCGTCGTATGTAATATGCTTTGTAGCAGGATATTTTTTTACAAACTCATCAATCACCGAAAGGGTAGAAGGGCTGATAATGGTA
>JBBRYZ010000192.1:0-5989 GCA_038237165.1 Bacteroidales bacterium
ACCAGTTTAACATCACCACGCACTAAATTCCAGAGCATAGGCAATTCATCGAGCCAGAATTTTCTTAAAAAGAGACCGATCAGGGTAACGCGATAATCTTTTTTGATTTTCCCGCCATCAGCAAGATTATTCTGAGCATAAATGTAATCCTGCAAATATTCACTATAAGGATGCATAGTCCTCATTTTAAATACTTTCAGCATTTTACCCTCTTTCCCTATCCGGTTTAGGTAAATCAAAGGCCCGTACGTAGCTTCATTGTCGAAAACCGGCAATTTCTTTTTACAGCTAACTACATACAGCAAACCGTCAATTTCCTGTTCATCTATTATTTCAAACCCGCAGGAGAATAATCTTCCCAGAACTTCGGGTCTGCTGACTACCCTTTTTGCTCCTTTAGTCAGGAAAAAATAAATTTTCTTTGTCACCGGCAATTTTGGGAATACCCTCATCAAAACATAATCGCCAAGGTAATAAATGCCATTGAGTACAGGCGGATATTTATGCATGATACGCTTTTTGCGCTGAATAGATGTTTCGGCGCAAACCATTAATGTTCCATCTAAGGGTAGTCTGCTGTTGGCTTCTTCGAGGAATTTATTGATAAACCTGATATTATTTAGCCGGTGAAAGTTTAGTATGTGACGGTAATAATCGGAAGGCAAATCGAAAAGGGCAAACCTGGAATCTGAATTTAATACCAAGGTTTGGTTTAAATTGAGATCGAAATATCTTGAAACATATTCCCTGATATTTAAGCCTGTTTGCTGAACTATTTTTTCACTCTGTTTTTGCAGGTATGGCGGCACTACATTACTGGTTGCCGGATACAAAGCAGCCATATCAATTACCCTACCCTCTTCTATTTCATCAGGATCACGCACCAGTACTGATTTTCGCAGTAGCCTGATAAAGGCTACAATTAGCATTTCGCCTATAATCAGCCCGAAAATATTGGTCAGCAGCACCTGCCGCGAAATCCAGGTTATCTGAAAAGTTACCAGAAACAACAAAGCCAGACCCGAAGTGTAGAGCCAGCAACTGATATAAAGCCTTACTAATTCTGTGTAAGTGTACTTTGTGTTAAATTCGTATTTGCGGTTAAGGAGCGAAATAAAAATATGGGTAAGGTAGAAAACCAGGGCAGTAGGGCCAAAATGGCCGATGTCGTAAACGTATCCTCCCTGGTGCAGCTTTATGGAAATGCCAAAAGCCAGCATCGCTATAAATACATCAGCAAACAGTTGTTGGTAGAGGCGTTTCATTGATTTATTGAGAGACTTGGGAAGGACTTGTAGACTTAGGGACTGAGGGACTGTGTGACTGAGTGACTGAGAGACTGAGAGACGGAGTGACTTAGGGAGTGAGAGACTGAGAGGGGGGAAAGAGTGGGAGGGAACGAGTGATTATTTTCGCATTTTTAATAAGGCAAACTTACCCAGGTTTTTCACATTCTGCCACACAAGTTCCCTGATCCATGGCCAGGGTTCATCGTTCCAACGCTGAGGATGAAAAGTGAACATAATTTTGTTGGGTAGTTGATCCAAATGGTGAATCAATTGTTGGGTGGAGCGAAAATTGAAATTAAAACTGCTGTTCACTTTATCCCGGATGCTTACATCCACACCGTTCCAGCGTCGGCCTGTATCCGTAAAATAAGCAACCTGGTCGAAATTAATATCCAGATAAGGTTCACCGATTATTCCCAGTTCTCTGAAATCAAATTTTTCCCACAATGCTTTATTATCATACTTTGAACGCGGACTACCATGCATGCTGATAGTGGTAATTGGGCTGATTTCCCGTAACGCTGCAAGGTGTTTTTTGAAAAGTGACCAGGCCAAGGCATATAATCCATTTGCATCAGTGCCGGCAGGACTTTGGCGGCGTGCAAAATCCATATCTTCGTAATGATAACCAATCTCATGTCCCATTCCGGAAATCTCTTCAATAATAGCCCTATCCATGCTCTGTGGAATAATGCGGAAATAAAAACTTCCTTTTATTCCTCTGGCATTAAGGAGCCTGGCAAAGATCAAAGAATTTTCCTTGCAGTCATCTACATCGTGCCGGAGCATAATCACTCTTTCAGCAGGATGAAGCAGGAATTCGCTGAAGGTCTGGAATGTGTAATTCCGTTCCTGCATGGCTGTAAGCAGAACTTCATATTGTTTGACAGTAAAATCAGGCATGAGGGAAAGAAAGGTTAAAGGAGAAAGGAGAAAGGTTAATGGGAAAAGGTTAAAAGTTAAAAGGAAAAAGGTTAAGGGAGAAAGGTTAGGAAATAAAATGTAACTGGCTTAGTTTCGCTGAGATCTTTACCTCTGTAGGATTGACTCAGGGTTTCAGTGTTGCTGAGCTAAAGGGTTAAAGGATTCATGTTACTTAAATCAGATTCATTATATTTTTATGCGTTGCCATAATTGAAATACATTTTTTGCAATCTGAAAAATCAAGGGTTTATGTATTTTTTCAAATCGCCCAAAATTTACAACCCGACCGCCGAATTTCTGTTTGTAATCTCTTACTCCATAGGGCTTATTTGGCTTGCCTGCACCTCCCCAGTCGAAAAGTGTCATTCCGTTGCTTTTGCCCCACATCATAACCTGCCAGGGAATAAGACTGTTAGGAAATTTATTTTTATGAATGCTGTTGCTTCCTGCAAAGAAATCGTAAATGCGTCCTTTATAACAAAAGGTGTACATGGTTCCGACCAGTTCGTTCTGCAGGTATGCTCCCCAGAATACCGCCGTCCCCTCAGGTTGCATTAATTTAAATGCATTCTGAAAAACCCGGAAGGGGAAAACAGGAAGCTTTATCCGTTTATAGATGCTTTTTAGAAGTTGGTAACTAATGGCCACGTCATGGATTGATGTAAGAGGCTTAAAAATCAAATTCTCTCTTGCCGCTCTCCTGATTTCATAACGCTTTTGCTTATGCACCCCTTTCCATAAAGCTGCTTCCGGCTTTGTGATATCCACAAGGATATTCAAATGATCTTCAAAAATATAATTTAAACTGGCAAAAATACTTTTTCCGGAACTGTTGTCAAAAAGATTCCGGAACTGAGTATAAACAGCTTTTTTGCTTACAAACTTGTCGAATTCATCCAGTATTGTACCCAATAAACCGGGATTATTGTCCTTCAGAAGTGGTCCGCCTATAACAATACATCTTGACGTCAAGCTTTTCAATGGCCACTTTACCTGGTATTGGATAATTCCTGATAAAACTCCGGTTATATTCTGATCTTCATCTCTCAATAAAACTGCAACTGGTTTGAACCTTTTTTGATCGGCGAACAATTGAAAATAATGAGGTGTTTGGAATATTGTACCATCCGGATGAGCTTCGACAAAACTTTCCCAACTTCGGATGACATCGGGATGAGCATAATTCTCAACAAACACTATTTTCAATCGAGACTGATATTATGCGGATTTTTCAAAACCACTTTTGTTACGTAATCTGGCAACCGAATCAGGATATTCGTCCACAATTTTCACCAAAAAGTCAGTGAGGTCAATTTTATCCAGAAGCATTATTTTGCGCCTTTCAGCGAAAACTTTCTTTAGCCCGGGCATATCCAGATGATTTTTGATATTCACCAGCATGTTGTCGAACTCTTGTGGCAGATATGAAAAGCAGAGCTGGTACTTATACTCAATTTCATTAGGTATGGATAGTTTACCCGCAAAACTGTTGCATTTAAACGCAGGTGTTCCAAGTAAAGCAGCCTCCGTAGTCATGGTCTGGCTATCGCCTGCAAACAAGGTGGCATAATACAACAACGAATGGATTTTTTCAGCTGAAACGGGTAAGCTGTATGATTCAAATTCAGGTTCAATTTGTTTTTCGGTAGTGATGAAGACTTTGCCGTATTCGTTCAGAAGTGTGATCAGCTTCTGCTTTTGCGCAGGATTTAGCCCCGTTGCATCCGAATCGTGATGAGCTTTGAAGGCATTAAATCTCAAAATAAAATAAGGCTCCCCGGCTTTGATACCGGCTTCACTCAGCACTGTTGGATCGGGAGTAAATCGATTTGGATGCAGGTAGGCCAGCTCATGAAACGAAGGGTAAGGAAGATGGTTTTTGCCGCGGTTTTCTTTTGCAAGGCAGTCGGGAGTGAGAATGCAATCAGATTTATTTATAAACTTTGCAAATACAGGTGTTGCAGAAATGTCATCATCATCCATCCCAAAAGTTGTGATTTCGGTAAATCCGGCAACTATTGGAAGAGTCATCGAAATGCCAATTCCTGATTGTATTTTATGTTTTCGGATAAATAGTATCGTTTTTACTATAACAACAAGTTGAAAGAGATATTTCGAAAACAGCGAATCTGGTTTCCTGCCAACGCTGGAATAAGGAATTTTGTAAAAATTTAATAACTGAAGTATTGCATCAACTTTTTTGGTGAGTACAAATATCTGGTAACCTTTGGATTGTAATTCGTTAATGAAATTCCTGAAAAGATGAACATGCGCCGGATGGCCAATGTCTATAAGTATATTTTTAGTTGGTTTCATGAAACGAATTGATGGATTCGGCAATGAACCGTATCTGTTTCTCTGTCAGGTTATAGTGGCAGGGGATGGTAATAACTTCGCCGGCAATACGCTCAAAATTCGGACACGCTCCATTTACATATCCAAATCGTTGCACCCATCGGATCGAATTGCTGAAATGCTTCCCTGCCTCTATTCCCTTTCCGGCCAGGTAAGTAATGATTGTATCTCTGTTTTTGATTTGCAAAGGAAAGAGGAAAAAATTTGGATTACTTTCGCTCAATGGGATAAGCGGTGAAAAACGCTTGTCAATCAGGCTCTTTAATAACCTGCCGTTTTCCCGTTGTCGACGAATAAACATCAAATGGTCATCGAATCGCCGTATCAGAAGTCGGATTTCTGATGGACACATCAGACTTTCTGTTTCAGGATATTTCTGAAAACCTGATTTGTTCTTGATAATTCCTTTTTTTAAAGGGTAAGTCACGGTATTATAAACAAATGGGATGTATAAAATTCCTAATATCAGGTTCCTCAGACGAGTGAAAACAACGTTAAAAGCTGCGGGATGAGTCAGGTTTTCAGCTAACTGGCCCAATTTAAGTCGCAGATTGGAATTGCCTGAAACGATAAAGCCACCGCTTCCGATCCCGAATAATTTGCCGTAGCCCATCGAAAAAATACCGGCATCACCGCACAATCCTACTGTTTTGCCATCAACTTCTGAAAGGTATGCCTGTGCGCAATCTTCAACGATCGGTTTATTCCCGAGTATTAATTTTAATGCTTCGACGTTATCGGGAAAACCGAAAGTATGCGTTACAATCAACGCTTCAATTTGGCTTTTTTTTGCTTGCAGATCCTCCGGTAAAAGCCTGAAATTCTTATCAATATCTATAAATACAGCTTTAAAACCAGCTTCTTTTATGGCAAAAAGAACCGAGCTGCATGTATATGGCTGCACTCCAATTCCTGATCCGGGTTTTAATTCAAGCGCCTGAAGAACAAGTTTGATTCCTATTCTGGCTTTTTCGACGAATAACAGAGGGAAACCTCCAAAAAATTCCTGTACCTGAGTAATATCCGGTCTTGATCCTTTGATGTACGGCTGAAATTCCAAGATGAAATCTCTGAATGAATATGTAAAGTCAAAGCGGGGAATCATTAAGTTATAGAATTCTGATCTATGATAAACCGGTTCTGATATTCAGGAGTGTCTTTCATGATCCGGGCGCTTTCAGGATAATTTCCGAGAAACCAAACCATAAATGATGCCACATCGATTTTTTCATTCAGCATTTGTAATTTCTTTTTTTGATGGTTTTCTTTGGAAGAATCCGATAAAAGCAACTCCTCAATTTTTGAAACTATAGCTTCTTTCTCCCCGGGAAGAAACCCCCAAGTAAGTCCATACCTGTTTTCCAACTCTTCAAGCACACTGATCTTCCCTTTAAAACTGCTTATCCTGATATTTGGAGTTC